>JAEOTG010000289.1 GCA_016839985.1 Candidatus Heimdallarchaeota archaeon
ATTATAAAAACTAAAGGTAAATTATATGGACCTGTTAAGAAAAAAGAAAGACATTCTTTTGAAGAAATAGATGATTTTTCTCAACTTGATTTTGATTTTCAACGTACTCAAATTGCATTATAAAAATTTCTTACTCCACCTAGATATACTACACAACAATTTTCTAAAGATGGGATTGAAGAGATACTACCTGAAGATGAAAAAAACATCGTTATAGGAGCACATCCATGCGACATTCATGGAGTGAAAATCTTAGATCGTTTGTTCTTAGGAAATATCAAAGATCCATACTACGCAAAAAGAAGAAATAACCTAATTATCATTGGGCATTCCTGTTTCCCAGATGATAAATGCTTCTGTCATTCAACAGGAACTGATATGGTTGAAGATGGATTTGACCTATTCTTCACAAGCTTAAATGGATACTATCTTATTTGGGTAGGGACTGATGAAGGTCTAGATCTTGCAATTGCAGCTGAGGAATTACTTGAAGAAGACATTACTGATGAAGTAATTCAAGAGTATGTTATCTGGCAACAAATAAGATCTCAAAGATTCAGATCAGACGTTCCATATTTCAAATATCTTGCTGATATAATGTCGTTAAATTATGATAGTGAAGTATGGGATCAATTCGGAAACAAATGTCTTTCTTGTGGTACATGTAGTATGGTTTGTCCTACATGTAATTGCTTCAACGTAGATGATAAAATCATGATGTCTGCAGAAGAAGGAATTCGAGAAAGAATGTTAGATAGCTGTATGCTTCCTTACTATTCTCTAGTGGCTGGAGGACATGATTTCAGACCTAAACGAACCGATAGAATCAAACTCTATTATACCCACAAATTACAAGAATACATTGGCAAATGGGGGCAACCTAGTTGTGTAGGATGTGGAAGATGTGTGGAATACTGTCCAGTTGAAATCAATGCACTTACAGTAGCTGAGGCATTGTATGGAGAAGTTGGTCAGACAAAGGAGGTTTTAGACTTATGAGTATTCAGAAATGCGATGATGAAGAAATAAATACATACAAAGCTCAACCTGCAAAAATCTTAGCAACAAAAGATCTTACAGAAGATACAAGATATTTCAAAGTAAGATTTGTAGATGAAAGTATCATTGAAGAAGAATATAGACCAGGACAATTTGCAATAATGTCTATTCCTGGAGTTGGAGAAGCAGTCTTTTCAATCTCTTCCCCACCAACAAGAACAGATTTTATTGAATTTGGAATTAGAAAGGTTGGATCCTTCACTGAAGCTTTATTCAAACTCAAAGAGGGTGATATAATCTATCTCCGAGGTCCTTATGGTGATGGTTTTGATATGGGAGGATTAAGAGGTAGAGATTTGATAATCGTATCTGGAGGATTAGGAGCTGTTCCATTAAGATCAGTTTTACTCTTTGTTGAAGATAGAAGAGAAGAATATGATCAAGTATTTTTCTTGAATGGTGCTAGAAGTCCAGCAGATATGTTATATCGTGAAGATTTCGAAGCGATGGCATCGAGAGGAATAATCGAAACACATCTATCAGTTGATAAAGATGATACTGGTGAATGGCCATATAATGTTGGTTTTGTGACTGCTCTTTTCCCGAAAATTGCTGATAGAGTTGTAAGTGAAAAAACTACAGCACTGATTTGTGGACCTCCAGTTATGTATAAGAACGTGATTAAAGAATTGTTGAAACTTAAAATTCCTAAGGATCAGATTTTGATGACACTCGAAAGACGAATGAAGTGTGGACAAGGACATTGTGGACATTGTGCAATTGAAGGTCGGTATACTTGTCTAGAAGGACCAGTTTTTACGTACTATGATGTGCAACGAATTAAGGAGTTGATCTAAATGTGGCAAAGAGAAAAGAAACCAGTAGTAGGAGTTTTTGGTTTTAGTGGTTGTGCTGGAGATCAATTAGCAATTCTTCATATGGAAGATGAGTTAGTAGATTTCTTCACAAGTGCAGAAATAAAGTTTTTTCACATGGCTCAATCTCACCAAGAAGTTCCCAAAGTAGATATTGCGGTTGTTGAAGGAAGCATCAATACTGATAAACAACAAAAAGAATTGGAAGAGATTAGAGAAATAGCTGAAGTAGTTGTAGCAATTGGTACTTGCGCTTGCTATGGAGGTATTCAGTATCTTGGTGAAAATCAAGAAGTATTCAAAGAAAGAATGAAATACGTTTATGGTAATGATGGAGTTGTTCCTGAGTTCTCGGATCTTGTAGGACAACCAAAAGCAGCTAAACCTATTAGTGATTTTATCAAGGTCGATTATGCTATTCCTGGATGTCCTATTTCTAAAGAAAATTTCATTCCAATTTATGCAAAACTTATTTCAGGACTTTATCCACAGAAATATCCGTATCCTGTTTGTGTTGAATGTAAGTATGAAGGTAATGATTGTTTTCTACTACATGGAAAATTCTGTTTAGGGCCGGTTACTGCTGCAGGATGTAGAGCCGCTTGCCCAAGCTTTGATGTGTCTTGCGTAGGGTGCTTCGGAACATATGAAGGAGCGAATTATCCTTCTCTTTATGACAAACTAAAAGAAATCGGGCTAACAGAAGAAGATGTTACTCGAAAGCTTCAGATGTTTGGGGGAGATGCAGTCGAAAAAATACTAAAAGGTGAAGAATGATGGCAGAAAAAACAGTTAGTGTAGATGTTCTTGCAAGGGTAGAAGGTGATGGAGGAATTCAAGTATACACAAAAGATGGAAAAGTAGAGAATGTTCTAGTAAACATCTTTGAGGGTCCCAGAATGATTGAAGCTCTTGTAAGAGGTAAAACTATTCATGAGAATATCTCACTTGTAGCAAGAATTTGTGCAATATGCACAGTATCTCACAGATATTCTTCTGTAAAAGCAATTGAAAAAGCATTAAATGTCAAAGTATCTGAAAAAATAAAACTATTAAGACATCTATGGCATTTTGCAGAATATATTGAATCACATGTCTTGCATGTTTATTACTTAGCTCTTCCTGATTTCTTCAAACAACCATCTGCTATTGCGCTTCTTCCTACACATACAGAAACAGTGATAGAAGCTGTTGAATTGAAGAAATATGGTACAGAATTAATGAAACTCTTACATGGAAGAAAAATACATGGAGAGAATGCAATTATAGGTGGTTTTGGAAAACTTCCAACTGATGAAGAACTAGATTATTATGCAGAAAAAGCTGTTGAATATAAAGAAAAACTCTCAAAATTCATAGATGTTTTTGCTTCATTAGAAATTCCAGATTACTGTGAAAGAGAAACAGTGTTTATGTGCTGTAATCCACCAAATAATGAATTTGGTTTTGAAGGAGAATCAATTTTGATATCAACAGGAGAAGAATACCCAGTTGAGGAATACAAAAAATTAACAAATGAAAGAGTAGTTCCACATAGTTACGCTAAAAGATCAAAATACAATGATAAACCATTTACTGTTGGTGCATTGGCAAGATTACTACTTATCGGTGACAGATTAACAGGAGAAGCCAAAGAGAAATTTGACAAATACTATAACGAAAGATGGAAAGTGAATCCTCTTTATAATAATCATGCACAACTAATCGAAACTTTATGGTGTTTTGAACAAATACCTGATTTAATCGCAAAAATTAAAGTTTTACCAGATCCAGAAGTAGTAGAAGTAACACAAATGGATGGCAAAGCTACATCAGCTGTGGAAGCACCAAGAGGTATTCTATACCACACATACGAGATTAAGGATGGTAAGATGGTAAATGCAGATATAATAACACCTACAGCTCAATTTCTAGATGATATTGAAGAATTCATTAGAACAGCAGCTGAGAAACTTTTAGCAGAAAATCATCCTGACACTGAGCTTCAATTAGAAATGATTGCTAGGGCATATGATCCATGCATTTCATGTTCTTGTCATATGGTGAAATTGGTGAGAAAATAATTGTCCCCCACTATCTCTTTTTTTCAAAATATTGATATTGAATCTGTAGCTTTTTTTTGTCTAGGAAACAGAGATAGATCAGATGATGCTGCAGGTTTGATTGTTGCTGACAAACTTGTGAAAATCTATCCAACAAATGTTTTTTCAGAGGAACTAGAAGATATTTCTACTTTTCTAGTTGATATAATTGAAAAGGATATCTATGAATATATTGTGATAATAGATGCGGTTGATTTTAATGCACATCCAGGATCAATTCTAATTACCTCAGATATATCAGATGAGATAAGTTCAATATCAACACATACAATACCAATTAATCAAATAAAGGAAATCGTAAAATCAAAACAAAAGCAATTCGTGCTAGTAGGGATTCAAGTTAAATCTGTGAAATTTATGGGAGAAATCACTAAAGAAGTTTTGAGAGCTACTAATGAAGTTGTTGAGCTATTATCTTAGAACAAATCTCAACACACAAACTTAATAAATTCCTTCTTAGAATAAATTTGATGGGAGAACAACTAAATGATTGGGGCATATTTTCATATATGGATAAAAACCCTCTGGAAAAATAGATTTAATGTTAGTTTTTCGAAATTTCATGTATTATTTGTTATAACATTAATGACATTTATGCAATATCCTCTAGCTGCAATTGAGCATCTTCTACTAAAAAGAAAAATAAAAAATACAAAAATCGAAAAATCTCCTGTTTTCATAGTAGGTCATCAAAGAAGTGGAACAACTCACCTCCATAGATTAATGACCAAAGATGATTCATTTATTTATCCTACACTGATTGATATCTCCTATCCGTTAGTTTTTAGATATTTTAGAAAAATTGTTACATTCATAACAAAAATCTTCATGCCAGAACAGAGACCAATGGATAATATGGTTATTACTGTTGATGAACCAGAAGAGCATGAGATTGCAATTGCATCATTTAATGGCTTTTCATATATTATTGGTTATATGTTCCTTAATAATTTCGATAAATATGAGAACTATGGAAGTTTTGAAAAGGCTACAGTTAAAGAAAGAAAGAAATGGACTAAAACATTTCAAAATTTCTTAAAAAAACTTACTTTGGAGTATGGAAATAAAATTCTTCTGCTTAAAAATCCAAACGATACAGAAAGAATAAACATTCTCTTAGAAATGTTTCCTAAGTCAAAATTCATACATATCTATAGAGATCCATATCGAGTCTTTTTATCAACAAAAAAACTGTTTATTAAGAACAATAGAGACACACATCTACAAAACATAAAGATAGATTTGGATGCTTTTGTGATAAGTCACTATAAAAAAATGTATGAAAAATTTTATGAAGATATCCCAAAAATCCCTAAAGGTCAATTTATAGAAATAAAATATGAAAACCTTGTTGAAAACCCTCTAGAAGAACTCGAAAAAATCTATACTCAACTATCAATTCCGGATTTCGAAAAAGCTAAAAAGAATTTTGAAATTTATTTGAATTCACTTAGAGAATATAAAGTAACAAAGTATGAAATTGATAAAGCTTTAAGATCTAAAATCTATTCAGAATTATCATTTACAACAAAAAAATGGGGATATGAAAAACACAAATAAATCTATTTAGATACTATCTCGAAATAAGTTTTTATAGGACTATTTTGTTAATAGCGTATTTTGCAAAAGAAGAAAGAACGAAAAGTTATACATATGCTCTCATATAGTTCGATGATGTTAGCTAGTTCTACTTCTATTAACTTTC
>JAEOTG010000290.1 GCA_016839985.1 Candidatus Heimdallarchaeota archaeon
CATAAGATTTTTCAATTAAATCTGGTATTGATTGGATAGATGTTTGAAGTAGTTCATCGTCTGCTTTTTCTTGAACTTCAAAAATAGTACTTAGAACTGCAGTTTTTGTTTCAAAGCTATTCGAAATCTTTGGTTTTATTGGAGTAACATTTTCAAAATTTGGGTATACAGCTTTTTCTTCACACAAATATATCTTTTCCATAACAACTCTGAACTTATACCCTCTTGTTGAAAGCAGAAGTAAATACGCAGCATCTATATTTTTTAATTTATAATTACGTTTTAGAATTTTAATACCCTCAAATGCACTCACCTTTTTTATCGCTTCACCAAAACATTCGGCGTTATCTATAACATCAGGAATTACTTGTGATAAATTAGTTATGAAGTATTGATTAGTTTTAGTAGAAAAATCAATGAAAATCCTCAAAATTTGTGCATTTACGTCTTTTTCATGAAACACCATATAAATAGAAAATATTTTCATATTATATTTAACTTGTTCGGATTTATGCAACCAAAAATGATACGTCAAATTAACTACTAAGTATTTCTTCCCACAATTTTAGATCTTCCTTTGCCTGTTCAGGATCTAATTTTGAGATTATAAAACCAGTATGAACTAATACATAATCCCCTATATCTAAAGATTCATCAAGCAAAGAAGTGTCAGCTTCTCGCTTAACACCAGTAATATCAACCATTACTCTTTTTTCGCTGATTAACTCGCAAACTAGACCTGGAATAGCTAAACACATTATCCTCACTTCTCACTTTCTTTAAGAATAATTAACTCTTTTCATCTAACAATAATTACTCCCACATTATCTCTTCATAGGTTGCAGCTACATTACAAGTGCCTTCATGACTAACCATACATGCTCCAATAGGATGATCTGGGCTACAAGCTTTGTTGAAAAGTTTACATTGATGAGGTTTAGACTTACCAATCAATATCTCATCACAAATACACCCTCTCTGCAGATCAACAACTGGAAGTACAGGTATATCGTACTTCTTCTTAGCATCAATATGTGAATATTTGTTATTGATTTCATGACCTGTCATAGGAAATATTCCAAGCCCTCTCCATCTCGCATCAGATGCTATATAAGCTTCATCCATCGTTTTAAGAGCTGCAATATTTCCTTCATACTTAACCCAGCGACCATAGGTATTATCAACAATAGGTTTCTTTTCTTCTATTTGCTTAAGTAAAGAAAGAATGCCCATAAGAATATCAACAGGTTCAAAACCAGCAATAGCTACAGGAAAATTGTATTTTTCAGGTATAAATTTGTAAGGTTTGATTCCAATAATAGTAGAAACATGACCAGGTGCTAGATACCCTTGAAATTCAATGTCGTCTCTTTGAAGAAGTAATTCCATTGCAGGAGGAATTACTTTATGAGAAGGATATATGCTAAAATTAGGTAAATTAGTACGAACTACTTCTGCAGCAGTAACACAGGAGGTTGTTTCAAATCCAACGCTGAGAAAGACTACATTCTGTTCTGGAGTCTTTTCTGCAATTTTAATTGCATCAGAAACTCCATAAACAACACGAACATCAACCCCTCTTCCTTGAGCTTGGTAAAGTGACTCTTTAGAACCAGGGACTCTCATCATATCCCCAAAAGTAGTTACAGCAACATTGTGATTATCAGCAATCCAAAGAACCTCATCAATATCTTGAGCACTAGAGACACAAACTGGACAACCTGGACCTGCTATCAAGTCTATTTCTTCTGGTAATAGTGAACGTAATCCTGCTTTTACAATATCATGTTCATGAGTTCCACATACATGCATTATGCGTATTTTTTTTCCTATTTTTTCCGTTTTTTGTTTAATTTTCTTTATTAGAGCATTCACTATTTCCTTATTTCGATACTTCTGTGCAAGACCTGACATTTGAATAATTCCTTAATAATATCTGAGTTTGCAAAAATAGAATAAATAAATAACTTCTTCTCTCGGACAAAAAAGTCTCATTTTGTTTGAGAAGATTTTTGTATGATTATATTACGAATTCAATATCAAAAAAAGTAAGATGTTAAAAAATGAAGATTCTAGTTACTTATTACTCAGAAACAGGAAATACAAAAAAGATAGCTGAAGCTATTCATGAAATTGCTTTACAGAATCATGATTCAATCTTGAAAAATTTTAAAGAACTTTCAGTTGATGAATTAGAAAACTATGATTTAGTTTTCCTAGGTTCCGCTTGTCATCATGCTAATCTAGCTCCACCAGTATTGAGATTTGTTGAAAAAATACCTGTATCACCAAAGCTCAAGCTTGCTGGTTTTGTAACTCATTCTACTTACCCTCCAGAAGGTTCAGATAGGCATGCAGAGCTTTTCGAACAATGGGCAAGTAAATGCAGTAAAACCTATAAAACTCTTCAAAATGAGAAAAATATAGATTACAAAGGCTATTTCAGATGTATGGGTGTTCCTTCAAAACCCATAGAGGGTTTCATTCATGCTCAGATTATTACTGAAGATGAAGAATGGGCAGAATATATTGCAGAAGTTGTCAAACATCCAGATGAGACAGATATAGAAAATGCAAAGAAATTTGCTCAAGAGATTCTTGATAAATGTTAGGTATTCATTGAAACTCTTGAGGTATGTGTACAACAAATTTACATTCTAATGCTCCAGTGAGGGGTGTCTCAATGGGTTCAACCTTAACCGATTGATCAAAGATTATGTCCCAATACTGCTTGAAAAAACCTGCACTGCAATTACAAAAGTTTGCTGAAATATCTCTCTCTTCTCCTTTCTTTATTGCATCACGAATCCATGCACAATAACAGCTGTAGAATCTTTTCATTCTTTCATCTTCAGCATCTAGATATTTCCTCATCTGATAAGGTATTTTTGTAACAATGATTTTGTCCCCTTCTCTTACTCCCGGAGTAATTGTTTTACTCTTCTTTACATAATTTACTACTTCTTCATCTATATACTGTGCGTATTCTAATGTTCCCTCTTTTGCGTGTTTTTCAAGCCTTTCCACAAATTCTTGTTTTTTAATTTTTAAAAATTCATCAATATTTTTTAATTTTAGAAAATATTCTCTATCTTTCTTAATCGGTTCGAGTGGTCGTCCATGAAGACATGGAGATAATATCTCTATGGTTTTTTCCTCTCCAATTATATCTTCCATTCTTTTCATTATTTCTTTAGTAAAATCCGGTTTCTTATCAGGATGAATACCTAAAACAGGGATTGTGAGTTCTTTAAAGATTTCATCTCGAATATCTTCATTAAAACATTCTGCAACTCTCGTATAAAGATTATCCATAGCATTATAAGCCTCAGCTATATCAATAACTTCAATGATGTAATCATATTTTTTTGTGAAATTTGCATAATTTATTATTGCTCTTAGTAAATCTAGGATTGTTTCATCTTTTTTTTTCACTAAAATTTCTGTATATTCCAAAATTTTACCTTCTGGTATTGAATCAATTTCAATCCCTTCTTTCTTAAGAAATTCCTGTAGCTCTATTAGTTTAGCTATAAATGTTGAAATTTGTTCTTCTTTGACATTATTTTTCAACAAATTCTCTCTAAAAGCTTCTTCATTCAAGATATTACACCTGTATTTTGTTATATTCTGTTTAGAAAAACAAATACTCAAACAGTTATATTTCTTGTTGAATCATTAAATCCTTGAAATAGAAAAAGAATTTGAAAATAAGAAAAAAATGGTATTAATTTTTTATTTTCTTTTTCTAAAATTATTAATACCTGCACCAATCATACCTAAAAGTACTAGACTCAATATAGCTGCAATATGTGAGAATGGTGTGCCATTAGTTTCTGTTCCGTCTCCGTTTCCATCAGGTGGTTCACACATATTATCGAATTCATCTACCCAACCACTGTTAGGTGCTATGTCTACAATAGTTGAATTAGACGTATTAGCTACACCTTGGACGACATAACCTGTACCTAGTGGTTGTTCTCGATGGATTGCTCCTTCTACATCAAAGGTAATGTAATTTCCTGAAATATCTGCAACATCAATGTCAGGATCAGTTCCAACCCAGTTGTTACCATCCCAGTAGAAAGCACCATCAACTTTTGCACTACCATCAGATGTAAGATAATAACGGAATGCGTTAATATACGAATTATTTATCCATTGGTCACCATTCCAACGGCAATCAAAATGAGCTACATACTCATACACGCTAGTACTCCAAGTTTCAGTATCAGGGTTGTCATCATGCATACTTGTATCGATCCAAATATTGTAGAATCGCCAATTATTTACACCACTGTCATTGTAATATGGATTTTCATTTAATTTGAGTTGTAAGGTTGTCTTTGAAATAGTCATATTTGTGATGTCTAGATAGGTTATAGGTACATCGCCTACACCATCTGTTTTCCATCCCGCATTAATTAGATTAGTACTAGGTGCTGTTACGAAAAATAGGGTTATAATAAATAAAGATAAAATGATACCTTGTTTTCTCATAATATAATATTAGTTTTTTTTATTAAAAACCTAACTTAAACTGCAATCATAAACTAGTTTTCAATTTAATTAGTTTTTATTTTTTCAGCTTGATTTATTCTTTCAATTAGTAATTCAGCTAACTCTTCGGCAGCACTCTTGCATTCTATAGATAGAGGTGTGTTAAAATACACAAATTTGGGTTGGATACCAACATACATAGTAATTAGATCAGGAATAGTTGGTTTGAGAAATTCTTCTAGCATTGTCAAGGACAATGTGTGAGTTGAAAGATGAAAACCACTAGAAACAGCTTCTTTAGGGAAGATTGCAATAGCTCCTGGTATTTCTTTCATATCAGCAGCATCAACTATAATGATTCTGTTAGGTTCAAGTTTAGCAATTTTTCCAAGAAAATGTTCTGGTACTCTTTCACAATAAAAATTAGTTACCCATTCTGGCAGACTTACTTTTTGGAGTAAATTCACAATATAAAGTCCTACAGCATCATCACCATTATCCTCATTACCTATGCCTAGAATTGCTAATCTATCAACACTTACTAAAAAATCATCAATAGTATGTATAAATTCTTCAGTAAATTGATCTTCGTCTTTTTGTTTCATCTAAATCGAAACTTTGATAGTAATTCATAAGTTCTTCTCTCTTGCTATTTACAAATGGTTGAGAAGAAGTAAATTCTCAATGGGAAGCTTTAAATTAGGCTTTATCACTTTTGCTATTACTAGAAACTGAGTCGATAGCAACGGCTAACCGGGGACCTAGGGCGTCCTTGTACCAGAAGCGCTCTATATGCTGGGGTGAATGCTGATGCTGAGGCTTCGTTGAGGTTGATACGCTCTATCTGGATGGTGTCGAAGCGCTGCCCTATGAGACTGTA
>JAEOTG010000291.1 GCA_016839985.1 Candidatus Heimdallarchaeota archaeon
ATTCATCATATCCATGTACTTTCTATATCGGATTATTCGAAAAACTGGGAGAACTTTAGGATGGCGTATACTGTTCTTTAAAAAAGATGGCTTGATTCTTCTATCCTTAGCTTGTGTACTTGCTCAAACTTTAACACGTTTCTCTCTAACAAGTGAAATTCCTAATCAAATAGTAACCGATGTAGGTGAGTGGTTGATGAGAGATAAGTATATTATCTCAGTGCTCATGATCTTATTCTTAGGGACTACATTATTAGTTTATTATCTTAAACCCCGCGAAACTTCCATGTTTATGAGATTGCAAAAAGAAACTGTTACTAAAGAGGAAAAAACCATAGATAGGGTTTATAAAATAATAAGAAGCGAATATATCAGAAGAGGTGAAGCATATCCTATTGAAATAATTGAGCGAGAATTAATCAAAGCAACTCAATTATCAAAAGGGAATGTACATTCTTTATTAGAGCAATTAGCAATGAAAGATATGGATATTCTGATAACAGAAGAAAAAAAAGAATTTGGAAATCCTATAAAAAAGATTGATTTTGTATCTGTTACTGAACGTTTTGAGAAAAAAGAAGTTGCTCAACAAAAAGCTAGGAAATTTCTCAGTGAACGATTATTTGAAACTGCCATAGAAAAGAAAAGTAAAACTAGTAGATTACGTAAGGGTGCTGGGACTGATAAACCCACAGACAGTTTTATCTCATCACTTACCACCGATTATAACAAAAAACAAAAAGATAAAGAATTACGTCATCAAAAAATAAAAGACATTCAAATAACTTTTACCGAAGCTGATCTTTCTGATGATTTGAAAAATCAAATTAAGGAAATTATAAGAAAAGAATATATTTATAGAATCGAAAACCCAGAAAAAATAATAGATATATATTTTCCTATCTCTGAAATTACTAACCAAATTGAAAGAAGATTAAGAATAAATCCAGGAGAATTTTACCCTATCTTAGAAGATTTAAGTAGTAAAGATATAGAGCTATCTTTAATTGATAATCCTGAAGAACCTGAAGACAAAAAAATTAAATTCTTCCCTTTCGCTGATCATAGCATTAGTTATTCATTAGCAAATTTTAGACCTAAAGCATATTCCAATTTTAGAATCTCTGTTATCAAAAACTTTTTGAAAGCTCTGAAAACAAAGAAAGAAAGAAGAGTGCTCTTTCAATTAAAGAAAGAGATCATTAATCAAACAGAAAACCAAAGATCTTGGATTGGGTTACTAGATAATTTATATAAATATTATCCACTATACACAGAACAAATAAATCAAGTTCCAAATACACAGAAATTACTTACACAGTTAAAAAAGTGGAGAAAAGTATTTGAAGATCAGCAGGCACCATAATTAATCAAAACTTTTTGAATCGATCTAATTCTTATTTTTTATCTTACCTGAGGGTTAAGGAATAGAAAATTTTAGAAAATAGATTTCTTTCAATTATTTAAAATATATTCTAATCATTAAGATGAAAAAATCATTCACCACAAAACTATCTAAAACTCCTCTAAGGATTTTCACAGGTTTGTCTTCCTTTCAAATGCTTGCAATGTTTAGGAGAGGACTCTTTTACACCTATTTATCACTTTATATGAAAGAATTCTTGAACTTGTCTGTTTTTGAAACAACTCTCTACGCCACTCTTCCAATGATAATGAGTATTATTTTTCAAAATTTTGTATGGGGGCCCATTTCTGATAAAAGCCAAAAACGTCGAACTTTAATCGTTTTCGGAGAAATTTTAGCTGGAACTGGTACATTAATTGTATGGGTTTTTCACTTTTTCTTAACGAACCTTCATCTTGCAGGGTATGTAATAATTATAGGTCTCAGTTTTGTAGAAATGTTTTGGTCAATGTCAAATATTGGCTGGAGTGCTTTAATTAGCGATTTATACCCTACCAAGAAAAGAAGTAAAATAATGGGGCAACTTACTGGTTTAGGAGGCTTAGGACGTATTTTCGGGATATTTATTGGTGGGTTATTATATGACGTCGGATTCGGGTTTAGAAATGGACCCTTATTTTTTGTTGCTTCATTTGTTATGATTATTTCTACAATCCCAATGTTATTGTTCAGCCCTGAAGGTGGAATTACCTTAAAGGAGCACGAAGATATCAATGTTATAGAATTAAGCAATAACAACAATCAAAAAGGTATTTTTGTTTTTATTATTTTTATTATTTCATTAGCTTTTATAAATTTTGGGAGAAATTCCATTGCTATTCCTTATTCTCAATATCTTTCTTTAGATACCGGGTTCAATGTAGATAGCATAATGCTTAGTTTTATTGCAAATTCACGTTCAGTAGCAACTTTGATAATTGGATTTACACTAGGGGCTTTAAGTAAGAGAATTGGTCATTCAATAGCATTAATTTTTGGGACTTCAATAGGTATTGTTGCTCTAATAATTACAGCAACCACTTCACATTTACCAATTATATTTATAGGAAGTTTTTTAATTGGAGCCGCTGAGGTTATCATTTATGCATCCTCATATGTTATTGCCTCTGTTTTAATACCAGCAAGAATGCGTGGAAAATTATTTGCGGTATATAACACAACCTTCTTTCTATCATGGGGATTAGCTGGTACGTTAATTTCAGGCCCCATTATAGATATTTTATTGAGAGAAGGAACGAGTGCTGTTTTTGCATACCAGATAGGATTCTTTATAGCAGCAATTATTTGTCTTATTGGGCTTTTAATTTTTATAAGTCTAGAAATATCGATAAAAATCCAAAAATCAAAGAGTTTGAAATAAAAATAATATTTTAAAATTGTTAACTTTTACAACATTCCTCGCATTTCAAGTCATCCAAGGGAAGATAACCACAGTTTGGTCCCATATTACATTCAAATCGATTTTTTTCTTGATTATAAATCATATCTTCAGAACAGCATTTTGG
>JAEOTG010000292.1 GCA_016839985.1 Candidatus Heimdallarchaeota archaeon
AAATTAAACAATCTCTAAGTGAGCCATCTTTTCTTTTAAAATGAAACTCAAAATTACTAACAAATCCATCTCGTTCTATATCCTCTCTGAATTTCTTTCTATAATTGGCATCAGCATACAATTCAACTACATTTAAACTGTGCAATTCTTCTTTGGTATAACCCGATAGGTCAACAAAAGCTTTGTTACTGTCTTCTATGACACCATCTCTTGTGGTTACAAACATTGCATCAAGAGAGTCTTCGAACATCAAACGATATTTATTATCTTCTTTTTGAAATGACTTTTCTGATTGTTTCATTTCTAAAAACCAACGAAATGCTTTCTGAGTATAAAATTCTTCCATTTGACTTATAATTGTTTTTAAACTCTCAAGGTGTGACAATTGTTTGTTATCAAGCTGGAATTAATGATTAAGCTAAAAACAGATAGACAATCTTTTTTTATTTGAACAAATTTTTCAACTTATGTCATTGTTATTTGAAACATTCTCTATTGGTGAATTAACTCTTCAGAATAGGTTTGTTAGATCACCTACAACATCCTATTGGAGTGATGAAGAAGGAATTTTAAGAGATCCAATTCTAGAATATTATAAAAAACTAGCAAAAGGGGGGATTGGACTAATTATCAAAGGTCATTCTTACATTTCTGAAAAAGGTAAAGCTCATAATTGTCAATCAGGATTAAGTTCTGAGAAACATATTCCAAGAATGAAAGAACTAACAGACATAGTACATTCTTATGATTCTAAGATAATTGCTCAATTAAATCATGCAGGCGGTGTAGGAGTGAATGATAGAGCAACAGCTTCTAAATATGTTACAGAAAAATGGGAAGCAAGAGAACTTTCGTTGGATGAAATCGAAGAAATAGTTGAGAAGTTCAGTAGTGCTGCAGAAAATGCAATAACAGCAGGTTTTGATGGAATACAAATTCATGGTGCACATGGTTACCTAAACAGCCAATTCATGTCAGATATTGTGAATCAGCGTCAAGATAAATATGGTGGTTCTATTGAAAATAGATCTCGTTTACTAATGGATATATATGATTCAATTAGAAAAAAAATAGGGTCTAATGTTATTATTGGTGTTAAGTTAAACTGTGATGATTTTGCGGAAGAAAAAGGATTAACAATAAATGATTCCATTCAGATTGCAAAAATACTGAAAAAAAGGAAATTAGATTTTCTAGAAATTTCAGGTGGAGGACCAGAACAAGTTCTACAAATACGAAAAACTAGAGGTAGAGCACTTGAAGGATCAGGATATGAAGAAGCAACATGGGGTGGACATGCAAAGAAAATAAGAGATGCTGTTCCTGGAATCTCACTAGCTCTAGTTGATGGCATCAGAACTAGAAAAACAATGGATAATTTACTAAGCCAAAACATTGTAGATCTAATCTCAATGAGTAAACCTTTCATAAATGAACCAAATTTCGTTAAACTTCTAGAAAAAGGTCAAGAGAAAGCATCTTGCATTGATTGCAGAAAATGCATTTCAAGAGACAACTTTGCTAAAACCATGCTTAGATGCTTTCATAAGTATCCTTAATTTTGGTTTCCTTTAGACTAACGTTTTTAAGTTTAGGAAAGAATCAACAGTTGAGAAAATGGTCTCTATCCTAAGCGACAGTATCAAACCAATTATTAAGAGGTTATTAGAGGAAGCTTGGGATGTTAGAGACAACGAAAGAATTCTAATAATAAGTGATTACCCTTCAGCGGAAGATTTTACTCAAAAACCAATTGATTTGATGGAATCAATGATGTCAAGAAATATTTTAGCTAAAAGAATCTGTGAGATAATTCAAAGTTTTGGAAGAAATCATGTAGAATTATATAACATGAAGCCTACTTATGAACACTATAAAAATCCAGATGATCCAAAGCTTAAGGAAAAAATTAACACTGCTGATGTTGTATTAAGTCTAACCGAATATTCTCTAACTGATGTTCCAGTTGTAACAGAACCGTTAGAAAAAGGATTTCTTAGGCATATTTCTGCTCCTTTAGTGCCAGTTGAAATTTTCTATCCTAATGGTCCACTAGATATTGACTACTATAAAATGGAAGAAGTAACCACAAAACTTTTTTCTCTTGTACAAGGTGCAAAGAAAATAGAAATTTTTGACGTAGCTGGAAGTCATTTAACTCTTGAATTTTTAGAACCGATTGATTGGTTATGGGAAAGTGGTTTTGCTAATGAAAAAGGAATGTTTAGTAATCTTCCTGCAGGAGAAATAACACTTATGTTAGATTATAATCAAAGAGATTGCATAATCAATGGTAATCTACGTATTTTTCCAGGATGGATTGATGAACTAACACAGCTTCTAACACTTTCATTTAATGATAATAGACTAGTTGATGTTGCGGGAGGAGGGAAAGCTGGAGAATATCTTCAAGAACTCATAATAAACGAGTATGTACAAATCGTTCAAATTGGAATAGGAACAAATCCTAATGCTAAAGATCCATTATGTCCAACAGTTGCTGACAAATTTGTAGGAATGGCTCATATTAGACTTGAACCAGATGAAAGAATAGATCATTATTACTTACCTATTTCTAAAATGAAAATTAATGATAAAGAGTATTCAAGACCTGAACTTTTTGAGTAATTGAAATTTCAGATTTATTGATAAATTTCTGGGTTTACAATGTTTTTAGGAATTTTACCTAATAATGCATCTTTTAGATTACTAGCTGCCATCGTGGCCATTTTTGTTCTAGTTCCTAAACTTGCACTGCCTATATGCGGTAATAAAATTACATTTGGAAGCTCTATCAAACCTGGATGCACTGCTGGTTCATTATAATATACATCTAATCCAGCTCCTGCAATCTCTCCATCTTTCAAAGCTGAAACGAGTTTGTCTTCATCAATAATTTTTCCTCTCGAAGTATTTATCAAATAAGATGTTGGTTTCATCTTTTTCAGTTCATTTTCTCCTATAAGATGATGAGTGTCTGAAGTGTGAGGTGTATGAATACTGACATAATCTGATCTTTCAAGTAGCTCATCTAAAGATGCATATTTAACTCCAAGCTCTTTTTCCTCATTCTTATAACGCACTCGACTATGATATAGAATATTTATTCCAAATCCAAGTGCTCTTCTTGCAACTGCATTACCTATTCTTCCAAACCCAATAATACCTAACGTTTTCTCTTTGAAATCTCCTCCTAAACATAACATAGGATCCCAACCAACAAATTTACCTTCTCTAAGATATTTATCTGCTTCAACTATTCTTCGAGAAACACTTAGTATCAACGCAAATGTGAGATCTGCTGTTGCATCAGTAAGCACCCCAGGAGTGTTACAAACCGGTAATTTTCTTTCAGTAGCAGCTTTAATATCTATATTATCATAACCAACTGCCATATTAGCTATAGCTTTTACTCCAGTTTCATCCATTATCTCTGCGTCAATTGTGTCAGTTAAAAGAGGTAATAAACCATCACAACCTTTTGCTCCAACAAGAATTTCTTCTTTAGATATTGGACGTTTTTTAGGAAAGATTTCTACATCAAAATGTTCTGATAGGATTTGAATTCCTTCTTCTGGAATTTTTCTAGTAACAAACACTTTTTTTCTCATCAGTGAGAGAAAAGAATTTAAGATTAAAGTCTTTTTGGAATCTTACCTTAATTCCTATTTTTCAAGATTATTTCTCACCAACAACTAGGTATGTACTTTTTGTTAATGGCACATATTTGGTGTTAAAACCAATTCCTTGACATAAATCTTGGAGTTCTTTTGGAGAGAAAAATCTACTCCCAAAACGAATTATTTTTTCAAAGAGAATTAACAATTTTACTCGAAATTTTCTTCTATCAAACTCTCTAATAATCAATTTCCCTTTGGGGATTAAAACTTCATAGCACTCTTCTATAGATTCTCTTTGTTTCTTAATATGATGAAGTGTATCATTTGCAAAGATTTGTTTAATTGAATTTATACGGAAAGGAAGAGATTCACATAAACCTTGAACCAACAGTGATTGAATAGATTTCTTAGCTGCTTGTTCAAGCATTTCATATGATCTATCTAAAATAATACAACCATTTACTACTCCTTCTATATGCTCAGCAGCTCTTCCAGTTCCACCACCGAAATCAAGTAACAATTCCCTCTCTTCTAAAGGTAAAAAACCTC
>JAEOTG010000293.1 GCA_016839985.1 Candidatus Heimdallarchaeota archaeon
GGAAAGTTAAGGCCTTCCACGTGTGGCTTTGTACTAAGTTCCGCGAGGGCTTGGGAACAGCCGTTCGCTGCGATGCGTCGCGGCCATAGTGAAGGGGTAACACTCAGACTCATTCCGAACCTGAAATCCTTACTAGGTTTCTTAAGTTTACAGGAAACAAAAAAGAAAAATCTAAAGTAATGTTTAACATATTTTTTTAAAATTTCCTTGAAGATTATTCTTCTAATTGTTTTTTCAATTGTTCCCCAAATTCTTTAGCTTGTGTTAGTTCTTCTTCTGTAGGGTGACCGACATTCTCCTTTTCTTCACCAAACATTCTAATTGCTCCTTTACAATAAAAACGCTCTGGAAGTATTGTAACTTGACTTCTTTTTGTCAAGATTTCTTCCATCTTTTCGAACATTACCTCTTTTATTTTTCTTGGATTTTCCTTATTTTCTGTGAAAGGATGAATTTCATCAGGTCCTCCACTTGTAAAGAATAATGCGACTTTTTTATCTTCAATGTTTTTTCGTTTCAATTTCTTCAAGTATCTTGCACCTGCAAAACTGATACGACCCATTATGACCCAAGATCCGATTACAACAAGATCATATTCCTTTAAATCTGGGATTTTCTTGTTATTTCTACATTCAACACCTAAACCTTCAGCAATTTTCAACGCTACTTTTTCAGTATTACCACTTCGAGAATTATACAATACTATTGCTTTAACCATTTTAATCACTCAAACAGTTTCTATGTACTCTTCCTTTTTGTCAAGTATCAATAGATAAATACAACTTGAACATTTTTCTTAAAAATCTTTTTCACTCTGATTTTCTCTTTCTTTGAATGTTATTGTCGGAATTATTCTGAACATCTGCTTGTTTTAATTTAGATTATCATTTTAGCTTATTTTCTTATACATAAAATTTAAAAATCAGCAATTTCCTTTCAGCACAATTGGGTTTCATGGGGTTAGAATGTTAAAATCAAAAACTAATTCGATAAAGGAAGTAGCAACAAAGCCAATTAGTCCTCCTTTTATTTTCCGAGACCCCAATTCCCCCAAGAAAATATTTGGAATGGCTTACTCTCTCAGAGAATTAGCGGAAGTGCTTCCCTATATTCCTTATTTCTCTATTGAATATCATACTTATCGTATAGAAACAGACAGTAGTGTTTCAAGCGATTTAGGGTTATGGATAAGATATATCCTGGGATTAAATGATCTTTCTGATGAGATAGAAAAACTCGGTCTAGTCCATTCTGGTTTAGATTTAAAAGATCAACTAATAAAACTGATAAACGCTCATTTTCTTGAAGCATAATTCTTGTTACTAGACTTTCTTAAATTGTGATTTTTGTGGTTGGTAAATAACTCCATCATCAATTAGAATATTTATAATTGATTGAACAGTCTGATTATCGAGTTTTGATTTTTTACAGATTTCATCAAAATCTATTGTTTCTTCAGTACTAGATATTATAGACCAAATAAGTTCTTTTTCCTTCGAATCATGAGCTTGTGCAACTTCTGCTTCTGTTGGGATCATTAAACCTTTTTTCAGATATCGCTTTAACTTTTTCAATCTTATATACAATTCTTTATCAAAAGATTCAATTTTAATGACTTGATCAGGAAGTAAATAGATTTCTCCTTCACTCTCTCTTGGTCTCCCGATTATTTCTAAATGGTCTCCTTGCTTGAATGTGTTTAGAAGATCAGCAGTTTCTTCCCATGCTTTAATTCTAATTGTGTCTGTTCCATCATCTAGAGTTAGGGATGCGAATGCTTTCTTTGTTTCATCTGCTGAACTGTAATATGTATCAACTAGTAATCCGTTTATTCTTATTTTGTAGATTTTTTCCCCATTCATAGTGGTTAAAATCCAACGACTATATTGCTCTTCACCCTCCTTTGCTAATTTTCCTTCTACTATATCAAGGATATACAATAAGATAGGAGGAGTAGGTTTAAATTCACTCATCTTTGGTCACAATATTCTGTTTATTTCAATTCGATATTTATATCCAAAAATGTTTCTATTATCTTGTAATAAACCTCTGAAAGAGCATCAAAAATACTCATCAAACAATGCCTTTTTTAAATGAAATGCATGTCTCTCATTAATGGGTGAATCCTTGAAATTCAGATTTTATCTGAAAAATTTTGGCTGCACTTTAAACCAGGGAGAGGGTGAGAACATTCGTCAGATTCTTCTTCAATCAAGAGGAGAAGAGGTTGAGGATAAGTATAAAGCTGATGTAATTATAATAAATTCTTGTGCAGTGAAATCCCCAACTGAAGACAAAGTAGTTCAATATATCTATGATTGTAGTATGACAGATGCAGACATAATTGTTACTGGATGTCTTCCTAAAATTAATCCAGATAGAATTAAAGGAGCTTGCCCTGATGCGATATTATCTCCACCCAACTTAGGAAAATCAATCCTAAAATATGTACCACTCCAGCTTACAGATGGAGAAGCTTACCAAATGGCTAGAATGCCAGAACAGCCAGTTTTTCTACCTAATCAACCGTTAACAGCAGTAGTCCCTACATCACAAGGTTGCCTGGGCAGTTGTACTTACTGTGCAGTTAAATATGCAAGAGGATGGTTAACAAGCTATCCAATAAAAATGATTGAAAACTATGTAAAAAAAGCAATTGATATGGGTGCAAAGGAATTATATGTTACAGCTCAAGACACAGCTGTTTATGGAAAAGACAATTGTGCATCATTGCCTGAGCTTATAGAGAAACTACTAGAAATAGATGGGGATTTTCAGATAAGAATAGGTATGATGAACCCAACATATACAGGAGAAATAATTAAACAATTACTCGAAATAATGGAGAAGGATCAGAGAGTATACAGATTTCTTCATCTTCCAGTTCAGAGTGGCTCTGATAGAATTTTGTCTCTTATGAAAAGGGAGTATGACATTGAATATTTTAATCAATTGATTAAGAAAATTAGAAACAAGATTCCAAATATTACACTATCAACAGATGTTATTATTGGTTTTCCAGGTGAAACCAATTTTGATTTTGAACAAACACTTAATTGTATTCAAAAGAATCGATTTGATATAGTAAATGTTTCAAAATACGGAGATAGACCTTTTGCAGCATCAAACAATTTTCCCAATAAAATACCAACTGATATTAAGAAAAAACGAAGCAGATTCATAACTGAAAAAATCCATGAAATGCAAATTGATAACAACAAAAAATGGGAAGGATGGGAAGGTCAAGTAATAGTATTAAAAGAAACTAACAGAGGAAGTAAGTTTGGAAGAAATATCTATTACAAACCAGTTATCTTATCTGAAGGGAATCTGGGAGAAAGAGTAGAAGCTCGAATTACAGATACTTCTAGGACTTCTTTATGTGGAGAGATTGTAAAAAAAATACAGCAAGCTGCTGAATAATACTTCTTTTTAAGAAGCGGGTACACACATTGTTTTGAAGGTAAAAAACCTTCAAAATTGGATTTTTTTTGAATTTTTAGACATTTTCTTTATTTCACGTTAATTTTTGCTGTTTACATAAGTTATACCAATGTATTTTTAAAGGATAAACTGTCTTTTTTTATAGGAAAAATTATCTTAAAAAACACCCGACTAAAAGCGTTTAACGGCAGAAATCTGGTTCC
>JAEOTG010000294.1 GCA_016839985.1 Candidatus Heimdallarchaeota archaeon
GATAAGAAGTACAGATTTATAGTATTCCTTAATTCATTAACTATACAAAATAATTGGTGTGAATATGGCAAAAGTAGTAAAAAAAGACGTTAATTTTCTGGCATTCGAAGGCGGGGGTGGAAAAGGTCTAACTTATTTAGGAGCCCTCCAAGCTTTAGAAGAACTTAACATAGTTTCTTACAAAACTAAGAAAAAAAATGACCAAACCTATAACCGATTAGACACTACTAAAATTAAGGGTATCTCAGGTACATCTGTTGGTTCTTTAACTGCATTATTACTCTCTTGTGGATATAATTCTACAGAAGTAGAAGAGATTTTAGTATCTGGTTTTGGAAATGAAATTCTTGATACGGTTGAATTTGGAAAAATACCAACAATATATACAAAAAATTATCAGAATTATACTATTCAAGATCCAAGGTTCGAAAATGCTGAGAAATACATGAACAATGCTTGGGCAGCTTATTTAAAATCAGATGAAAAATCATTCAAAGGATTGTTAGAGCTCCCTATTAAGGTATTTCAAAGAATGAGTTTTCAGTTTTTCGCATTACTTTTACGAGGTTATCTTAATTTTGAAATGAGAAAATCAGGAAAAAAATCTCATGATGATATATTCCACTTAATCCCTATTCATGATATTATTCAATCAGACACTCAAGTAACAGCTGCAAATTCTATTCTAAAAGAACCTTTGCATTCAATGAACAGCTTGAAATATGAATATGGTTTCTTTTTAGGTGAAAAAGCTAGGGAACTTTTTGATAGTTTTATAGAAAAAAAATCTGGGATAAAAAACTGTACATTCAAACAATTTGCCGAAGAATTTGATATTGATTTAGTTATTACTTCAGTATGTCTGAATACAGGCAAAGTAATCTATTTCAGGAATGAAGGAAAATGGAAAGATCTTTGTGTAGCTGATGCTGTAAGAATGTCAATAGGAATTCCATTTTTATTCAAACCAGTAATTTTCGAAGAAACTGATACAGAAATTAATTCATTCACAGGTGATTTAAACACAGCTCGGTTTATGGTGGATGGAGGAGTAGTAGACAACTTCCCAATTCATGCATTTGATGATCCTATTTCGGATGATCTAAATCCAAATATTATTGGTTTTACATTGGTTCCAGAAAGTAAAAGGAAAACAGAAGAAATACTAACATTAACAGATTACATAGACAATGCTTTGTACATCCTTCTTAAAAATGCAACAGAATTGCAGTTCAAATCAAAAAGTGAAAAAGAACAAGTTATAGAACTTGATACATCAGATATTAGTATATTCGATTTTACATTTGATCCATTGCCAGTTGATATAATAGAAAATTCAAGAAAGAGAACATTGGAATATTTTGAAAAATAAACTAAAATCTTGGCATTTTTTCTTAAATATTGAAAAATCTTTTTGCGTTTTTAAGTACTTGCTCAGCAACTTCTTGTTGTTCAATTTCATTTACGTAAGCAATAGCTGCAACAGAATATTTTACAAATGCTGGTTCATTGAATCCACCCATTCGGAAAGGATGTTGGAAACAAGAATCTGTCTCAGTTAACAGTTTATCTAAAGGCACACCTGGTATATTCCTTCTCCATCTCCTGAATCCGTAAGCCGATGAAGGAACTGAGATATAATAACCCATTTTTGCTAATTTAATCCCCCATTCTTGAGGACCGCTGAAACAGTGCCATTGTACTCTTTCAGGTTCTATTCCTTCCTCTTCTAATATACTTGTGACAGCCTTATTACAGAAGTCACGCTGATTGTATTCGTGATTTGGATTATTATGGTCCAAATCTCTCTGTGTCGCATTTCTTACATGCAAAATATATGGTTTCTTCAGATATTCTGTATCTTGAATTACTTTCTGAAAAAACTCTATCTGTTTTCTTCTTATTGATAATTTCTTAGCACGATGAAAATCAAGACCAAATTCACCAATACCAACATAATCATCTAGTTGATTTTCTAAAAATTCAGTTACAATTGGGTATTCTTCCATGACTTCATTCATACCATATCGATCTGATGGAACTAAAACCGCCATTGTAAGATGAATTCCCCCATGTTCCTCATTGAATGTTTGATGATACTTGTATTCATCTTTGTAAACACTCGTAGAAGTGATGATAAATTGACCATTATGTTTCTTAAAGAAATTATTATGTTGGCTTTCATAGGAGTGTGTGGGTTTACGATAAGGATTTCTATCAGGAAAATGCGCATGACAGTCTACTAAAGGAAGGTCTTGTTCAGGTTTAAGCAGGATTATTTCATTTTTTCTCTGTCCCATGGGGAGCATGAATCAAAAACATCTATAAATCTATCTAGAATGGTTTTTGGAAACTATATAAGTGTCCAAGTCTATTTCTGAATATGTCTCTTTTAAGAAAAAAGATGATGTTCTCTGTTCTTTCTGTTTTGTTTTTAGCAATCATGATTATTTCGCCTGCAAATGTTAGTGCTAAGAGAAATGTTCTAGAAATTGAAGAATTATATACTGACAACATTGATAGAACATGGGAAGATATTTCCTTACTTTATGATAATCACTTCCATAACTCTTCACAAGTTCAACAAGAAATAGATAGATTCCATGATTTAGTTCCTGAGTTAATCGATATGGAAGTTATAGGACAGACTTTTCTAGGAAAGAACATAATTTCATTACGTATAACAAATGAATTAAGAACACATCAAAAAGCTAAAACCTTGGTTGTTAGTCACCATCATGGTAGAGAGCAGATTACAGTTGAAACGGCTTTACGATTTATAATTTATCTCCTAAATAATTATGGAGTCAATGATACAATTACAGAATTTATTGATACTCTGGAGATATATGTTATTCCTGCTCTAAATCTAGATGCTTTGGATCTTGTTGTAGATGGTGAAAACTACTGGTTACGAAAAAATGTTAGACCTTTTGATGATGATGGAGATTTGTTCTTGGATGAAGATCCTCTAGAAGATGTAACAGGTGATGGTTTAGTATCAGGTTTTGATGTATATACTAAATCTGGTGGAAAAATTTACTATCAATATTCCTATTATGAAGGTCTTGATAATGATGCAGACAGCCTAATAAATGAGGATATGGTAGGTTATACAGATTTAAATCGAAATTATGATTCATACTGGCGTGATGGTAGTGGCTGGAGCTCAGATACTCAAAGTGAAATTTTTCCTGGTCATTCACCGTTTTCAGAGCCTGAAACATGTGC
>JAEOTG010000295.1 GCA_016839985.1 Candidatus Heimdallarchaeota archaeon
ATAAAGGAATTTAGATACAAAAATATCAAAAAAATAGATATCAGCGATAAATTAAGACAAACTAAATTTACTCTGAAAAAGAAAGGGGATGGCAGAAATTTGGATGTAAACTCAGAGCTGCAGTTTATTGAGATTGAGTCAATCATTTCAAAAGGTACAGATAAAGAAAATGCTGAAGATTGGTTTAAACAAGTAGCTTCAATACTTGAAGCCATTGTGTTGTTGGATGAAGAGATGTTATCATATCTTATAGCCTATTTAGATCCAAAATTAACAGAACCTCCAACAGGAGAAAGTATAATAGAAATCGATTTAATATTACATGCAAAAAGCTCTTTTCCAATCGCGTCACTAAAATCTTATGCAACATTTAGAAGACAATGGTCAAAGATCAAAGATGATTTTGAAGGTAAAGAATTTTCCACGTATGAGAAATTATTAACCTATTGCATAGATAATGAATACAAAACACTCCTTGATATTTACTTTAATTCAATGGATAAGATGAGTTTTACGAGTTATATTGATATGATTGAAGATTTAGCAATGTTGGGATTACTTAATATCAGAAAAACAGAGTTTTTCACAGCTAACAATGATTAGTTGAGATAAACCTTTAAATGATAAACTTTAGAGACATTCAATGAAATCCTTAGCAAGTAAATTGTCTTTTTTTCAAGAATCAGTTATCAGAGAAATGACTAGAAAAGCAATTGAAAATAACGCAATTAACTTATCTCAAGGTATGCCTGATTTTTCTCCTCCTAAAGTGCTGATAGACGGGATTAAGAATGCGATTCAGCAAGAAGAACACCAATATTCTGTTACTTATGGTAGACCAGATCTTAGAGAAAAAATTTCGGAAAAACTTCTTTCTTATAATAAACTGAACTATTATCCTGAAGATGAGATTACAATAACTTGTGGAGCAGGTGAAGCAATTGCAAGTAGCATAATGGCAGTAACAAATCCAAGTGATGAAATAGTAATTATTGAACCTTGGTATGAAAATTATGTTCCACTTACTCGCTTAGCAGAAGGAAAACCTGTTTATGTACAACTCAATATAGATGATTTTAGATTGAATGAAGAAACTATCAAAGAAAGCATTACTGATAAAACAAAAGCAATTGTAATAAACTCACCCCATAATCCTACTGGTAAAGTTTTTACTGAACAAGAATTGCGTTTTATAGCTGATTTATGTAAAGATGAAGATATAATTGCTATTACTGATGAAATCTACGAATACATTCTTTTTGATGATTCAAAACATATTAGTTTAGGGAGCTTAGAAGGCATGGAAGAAAGAACTATCACTGTTTCTGGATTTAGTAAAACGTTCTCTATTACAGGATGGAGAGTAGGATATGTTGTAGCACACGAAAATCTTATGACGGGAATCAGAAAAGTGCATGACTACTTAACAATATGTGCACCCTCGCTTTTACAACTTGCTGTTCTAGAATCATTTAAGCTTGGTGAAGAATATTTTTCCCTGTTAAAAAAACGATATCAACGAAACAGAAACTTCATTGTAGATGAATTAAAGAAATTAGATTTTAAGATAGTCACACCTTCTGGTGCCTATTATCTATTTGCGGATATCTCTTCATTCAATATGAATGATATTGATTTTGCTGATATGTTAGTAAAAGATAAAGGTGTTGCTGTAGTACCAGGTACCAGCTTTTATAACAAGAATAATCAACTAGAAAATATTGGACAAAATTATGTTAGATTCTGTTTTTCCCAAAAATATGAAACTATAGAAGAAGCTGTTAAGAGAATTTCTAACTTGCTGAATGGAAGTTAGACTTTTATAGATAATTGATTCATTTTCTTATTGCATTGAAAGACAAAAACAACACAGAAACAAAAAGAAAACATATAATTGTACTAAGTTTAAGTTATGCTGTTTTTAACATTATTTTACCTATTGTTGTTGATCATTTCTTAATAAAAAGAGATCTTATATTTACAGGACCTACAGCTCCTCCTTCAGCAGGACTTAGAATAAATTATGGCTTCGATTCGTTATTTTCAGCTATTG
>JAEOTG010000296.1 GCA_016839985.1 Candidatus Heimdallarchaeota archaeon
AATGTGGTTTTCAATGATCGTGTGTTTTTTGAAGAAGAAGGTGTAGAATTTTATCACACTCCAGCTCATACTGAAGATTCTTCTTCTTGCTTCGATCATATTGATGAAGTATTATTTGTTGGAGATAATCTTGAAACTCCTCTCCCTTATATTCGTATATTAGATATATCTGATTATATTGCGACATTAGAAGAATACTTAGAAAGAGAACCTGTTATTATTTTATCAGGGCATGATGATGTGATGTTTACAGATGAGGTTCTAAAGGAAAATCTTGATTATTTGAGAAAATTCCAAGAAGGAGAAGTTGATAGAAAAGAATTCTCTCAAAAGCAGAATGGAATACATCTTATGAATCTTCAGCAGATAGGGGAACTACTAAAAGAAAGAGGAGATAAGATGGGAGCTTTGTCATATTATGAAGAAGCTCTTTTTGTATTAGAAGACCTTGAAAGCAGTCCTCAAATAGAGAAGAAGATAGATACAATCAAGAAAATCATTGAAGAATTAAAAGAATAATTTAGTAAAACTGTCATTATGTTTAGTTTTTCGCACAAAAGTTTTAAAAATACCATGTTCAAAATAGAGTTATCTCTACTAATAGTATATATTAACTATAATATCGATTATAATGGTTATCTCGTATGAAAGCAGTAGATTCTAAAACTGATAAAGATGTAGTTGTTGGAGAGGGTGAAGAAGTTCAGTTACTTATGGGTAACAGAGCAGTAGTTCAAGGATTACTTGAAGCTAAAGTAGGTTTAACTACAGCTTATCCTGGAACCCCCAGCACTGAAATTCAAATGCAATTGTATAAGTTACATAAAAAAGGACAGCTTTATTTTGAGTTCTCTGTAAATGAAAAAGTAGCTCTTGAAATTGCTGGAGCTGCTGCATTGTCAGGTGTTCGCTCAGCAGTAATTATGAAACATGTTGGACTCAATGTTGCATCAGATCCTTTAATGGCTCTAGCATATTTTGGTGTTCAAGGAGGAATGGTTGTAGTTGTTGTAGATGATCCGGGATGTTTATCAAGTCAAAATGAACAAGACTCTAGATTCTGGGGAAAATTTTCACATCTACCAATCTTGGAACCTTCAACATCTCAAGAAGTCAAAGACACAATAGTAAAAGCTTTTGAATTGTCTGAAAAGTATAATACAATATTCTTAGTAAGATTAACAAACGCTACATCACTAAATACTTCAGCAGTTAAAATGAAAGTTGTTGAAGAGAAATTAACGAAAGATGGAGACTTCTTCAAAGATATAAGATATGCACTTCCTGCTAGATATGTCTTGCATAAAGGTTTACACGCTAACCTTGATCAAATAAAAGAGGATGAAGATATTAAAGCATTTAACGTTCTTAAATTTGAAGATTCGATATCCGATAAATTAATTATCACACATGGTGCAATTTATTCTATAGTTGAATACATGAGAAATCTCAATAAGCTAGATATTCCTATCCTGAAGATAAATGCAATTTATCCATTAAATGAAAAGCAAATTGTTGAAATTCTTAAAAAGTATAAATACATATACTTTGTTGAAGAACTCGAGAGTTATCTAGAAAGTAATATTTTGAGTATTATTGGGAAATACAATCTAAATGTAAAAGTATTTGGAAAAGAAGAACTTGCTGTTCCTGAAGAAAACAGAATTTTACCAGATGTATTAACTGAAGCTTTCAAGAGGATAGCAACAGATCCAACCAATGAAGAAGTATTCAAAGTTAAGATTCCAGCACCATCTGCTTATGCACATGTTTTTGGTAGAGAAGACCAGTTAATTCCAAGAACTCTACCACGTTTATGTGATGGCTGTTGCCATAGAGGCGCTTTCTATACAATAAAAAGAGCGACTAAAAAAACTGATATAATTCCTTCTGACATAGGATGCTACGCTCTAGGACAAGTATATCCTGTGGATGTGGGAGATTTTTGGTTATGTATGGGAGCAAGTATTGGAACAGCAATCGGTTTCTCATTAACTAATGATAAACCTGTTGTAGCAATAATAGGTGACGGAACATTCTTTCATGCTGGTATCCCTCCACTTATTGATGCAGTTCTCTATAATCACAATATAACTGTAGCAATTCTAAACAATTCTCTTACTGCAATGACAGGTGGTCAACCAACCCCCTCCTCGGATGAAAAGATAGCAAAAGAACAGAAACAACTAGATATTGAGAAAGTGGTCAGAGGAATCGGAGTTGAGTGGGTAAAATCAGTAAGAGTAGAAGACGTAACAGAAAATACGAAATTATTTAGGGAAGCTATGGCTCATGAAGGACCTTCTGTAATGATTTTTAATGGAGAGTGCATAGTTGAGCTTTACAAACATAGTTTAGATTTAGGTGAAGCACCTTATGTGGATGAAGAGCTCTGTAATATGTGTGGAACTTGTTTCATTGAGTTCTCTTGTCCATCAATCATCAAGAAGGATGGCAAAATTGCTATCAGAGAAGATACGTGTACAGCATGTAATATATGCGTGGGAGTTTGTCCTCAAGCAGCGATAATTCCTCGTAAGAAAAAGAAGGTGTGAATAAATGAGTGATTATGAAAATAAACCAATAAACATTGCAATAATTGGCCTCGGTGGACAAGGTGTTATAACTCTTGCAAAGTTGATAGCAAATACTAGTTTTATGTTAGGAAAGAAAGTATGTTATAATGAGATGCATGGTTTATCTCAAAGAGGAGGATCAGTTCAATCTTTTATAAGAATAAATGAAGCTGATAATCCTCTCTTTGCTGCTACAGATGTAGACTTTATCATAGGTCTAGAGAAGCTAGAAACTCTTCGTTATCTATATTTAGCTAGAGAAGCTAAACCAAAAGTTTTAGTCTCAAATAGATACGATATAAGGACAACTGTTGATCTTGGTTTGGAAATGTTTCCAGAAAGTGATGATATTGATCAAGAGATACTGAAATATTCTTCTGATGTTTATATCTTTGATGCTTTAGGTTTTGAAAACAGTGTAAAATTCAAATTAAAACCTGTCAATGTTGCTGTTTTCTCTATTTTAACTACATTCCCAGAATTAGGTATTCCATCAGGAAAAGCAGAAGATTTTGTCACAGAATATCTAGGAAGAAACTTAATATTGAAACAAATAAATAAAAAGGCTTTCAAAGAGGGTCCGAAATGGTTGAAGAAGGTGGAATGAAAGATATGAAGATTGTTGTTGTTGGACCAGGAGCTATTGGTTGTGCTGTTGCTGCAAGTATCTCTCAAGAAAACACTAAAGTTTTTCTTCTAGGAAGAGAAAGACATAAAGAATATTTCAAGAAAAATCCTGTAGTATATAAGTCATATTCAGGAGATCTCAGCTCAAAGGTAGAGGGTATCACTTTAGATGATCTGAAGAATGGTAATGTCGTACCTGATGCAATTTTTATAACATTAAAAGCTAATCCTACCTTAGCTTTTGTTCAAGATATTCAAGATTCATTACCTAAAGACACTCCAATAATTTCCCTTCAGAATGGTTTTGTAGCTCAAGATATTTTTGATAAAACAAAATTTGAAAACGTTTTTCCTTGTGTGATAGGTTTTAATGTTCTTCTTGAAGATACAGGTGTAGCAGTTCAAACAACTGATGGTGATATAATTGTAGGAAAACTAACACTAGATTTATCTCCAGAGAAAGGGAAAGAAATCCCAGAATTTATTATTAATGCACTTTCTAAAATAGTTCCTACTTCAATATCAGATAATATTGTAAGTGATGTTTGGATGAAAGTGATGATTAACTGCACAATTAATCCTATTTGTGCAATTGGCAACTTTGCGCTTGGAGAAATCCCGAGTGATGTATCTGGCTTGACATTAGCCTTATGGACATGGAAAGAACTTATTCATGTGGTTGATGCATTAGGGATTAAACTCAATCCATTTCAAGGAAGGCTATTTCCTGAAATGCTCTATAATTATGATTTAATCAGTTTTGGAATCGCTAGAACAGTAGTAAGTAGAATGACTAAGGAGAACAAAGATGCAATAGTTTCAATGTTACAAGATGTAAGAAACAACAAAGAAACTGAAATAGATTTTCTAAATGGTAAAGTAGTAGAACTTGGAAAAGAACTTAATGTAAAGATGCCCGTCAATGAAATCTTGATTGATACAGTTAAGAAATTGGAAAAAGGTGAATTAAAACCTTCTAAAGGTTTGATTAAAAAACTATATAATCAAATTGTCTTGAATTAGAACTTCTCTATAAAATGAGAAGTTCAAATCAAATTTTTATTTTTTAATTAAGAGATACACTTAAGTGTGAGAAATTTTGAAAATATAATATAAAATTAGAAGTGATAAATTTGAAGATTGCAGAATTAGAACCAGAAAATAATTTTGATATTGTAAAGGTAAGGATTATATCAAAACAAGGACCTCGTCAAGTTGAAGCTAGAGGACAAACATTATTTATTTGGGACATCTTAGTTGTTGATGATTCAGATTCAACAGTATTAACCTTATGGGGGGCTCAAGCAGGAGAAAAGTACAACGTAGGAGATGTTGTGACTATTGAAAATGGTTGGTGTAAAATGTTTCAAGACAAAAAACAAATCACCTTAGGTCGAAATGGTAAAATGTTTCCTGCTGAAGATGATCCAAGTATTCCAACAAGCATTCCAGAATAAAAAAGAGAAGAAATTTAGATTTCTTTCTCAAATGTTGTTCCTTTTCCATCTAACTTGAATCCAAATTTTTCATATGTAGGAATAAGATCTTTAGTTTGAGGATTGAAGAACATCTGTAGTTTTTCAACATCTTTTTCTTTACACTTTTCAACAATGACTGCAAATAGTGCTTTCTTTACTTCATCTTCTCCATACATATACCCATTAATTGCAAGTTTTGAATCGTCAGTAAGATAAGATAAAGCTCTTCCAATTATGTTATCATCTTTTCTCACTATTAAGTGTGCGATAACTTTGTCAAAATTCTTTATGGTCTCGAAATTCTGTTTAGCAGCTTCTTCTGTGTAGCCATATTCTTTTTTAAAAATCTCTACCATTGGTTCTACATCTTTTTCATAATCAAAAGACTGAACTTCTAATGTGTCATCTTTATCTATCTTCGTATCCTTTAGATTTGCAATATAAACAGAGAAACTATCCTCTTTCTTTTCAAAATTCCACCTTTCGACTAACTCTAAAGCATTACCCCAATGTTCTGAAGCTTGAGCTCTAATCCTCTTTATACTTTTTTTCTTAAAAACCTCAATTATTTCGTTAAACAGTAAATTTTCTGCATCTTTATGATCATCTAAAACAAAAGGCAATCTAAGAAATCCAAATCTTTCTTCTTCTGTTTCATTTATTGCAGCAGTCAAAAATCCAACAAGTTGATCATCCTTAAAACAGTATAATCTTGTTTCTGGATCAAAATCATCACGAGAGTATGCCTCTTTTAGTTGTTCAACAGGTGTTTGACCAAAATATTTCCAATCTTTAACTACTTCTGATCCCACTTTGAATTGGTCCTCTATGAACTCTTCTTGATATTGTTTAATAGTATATTCTGACATGTTTTAATAAAACATTGGATATTTATAAAATTCTGCTCTGTTAACTGAAAATAATACTTACTAGCATGTTAAGTGAAGTGCAGCTGCTACAATCTTATCCTCTTTTATTAATTTATTATACTCTTCAACTGCTTCAGAAGTATTCTTGACAACAACCACTATATTTCTTTTATTCAGTTTCTGAATTACATCAGAAGGAACAATCATCTTACCGTATGATCCGGTTCCAACAACTAATACATCTATTTTTTTCTTTTCTAGAATAGCTAAATCATCCAAATGCAGAGAATGACCGTCTTTTCTCCACCATTTGGTTTTTATCTCATCTGGGAAGATAATTAAGTCTTTAGAGAATGATTCACCACTTACAACAATCTTTCCAAAGCGATATTTTTCTATGGTATTCATTCATTTCAAACCTTTTTTTTCTTCTTATCTTACAATATTGACAATTGGATAGTTTTAATTAATACTTTCTATCTTATTAACATAACCAAAGTTAAGTAACAAGGTGAAAAAATGGAACCATTTGTAAGTACAATAATAATTGCAGTTTGTTCTGTAATTGGTGGCATAATTGTTATCTTGCTTCTAGCAGGAATCAGAGTAACAATGGAATACGAACGACTTGTAGTCTTCAGATTGGGGCACTACAAAAGAACCATTGGACCTGGTTTGGTTTATGTTACACCAATAATAGAATCAGCAAAAAAAGTTGATCTGAGGATTATAACACAAGATATTCCCAGACAAGAAGTTATGACAAAGGATAACATTCCTGTATTAGCTAATACTGTTGTCTACTTTAAGGTTGAGAGACCTGCTGATGCAGTAATTAAAATAGAGAATTATGTATATGCTGTTCGACAATATACTCAAGCGGCTTTACGAGACACTATGGGTACTATGGAGCTCGATTCAGTTTTAATAGAACGAGATCAGATTGCTAATGATATACGCCAAAGTGTTGATAAAGAAACAAGTGAATGGGGTATTGATATTCAAAGTATTAAAATCCAAGAAATTGAATTACCAGCTGAAATGAAAAGAGCTTTTGCTAAACAAGCTGAAGCAGAAAGAGAAAAAAGAGCTGTTATTATTCAATCTGAAGGAGAAGCAATTGCAGCTAAGAATCTAGCAGTTGCAGCCCAACAACTATCTCAAGAAAGAGGAGCACTAGCTCTTAGAACGTTGCAAACTATAAGAGATATAGCTCAAGATCCAAGTGAAAAAATCGTTATATTTATGCCTAATGACCTTTCTGAAGGATTAACTGAAGTTGTTAAGAAAACCAAAAAATAAGAGGGAAAGACTTGCTCGAACCCAATACACGTTATATACAAATAGCATTCAATCGCGATGCTTCTCAAGTGAGAAGGATTTTACCTAAGATTCCGTACGATCCAAGAATAATTATTGAAGCTGGAACCCCGTACATAAAATTAACTGGAGCTGCAGGTATTAGATTGATAAGAAGAATGTGGAAGGGTATGGTTGTTGCTGATCTTAAAGTAACTGATGGAGCAGTTAGAGAGATTTTGTTTGCAAGTAGATCAGGTGCAAATGCAGTTACAGTGATGGGATCGGCTCCAACTGTAACTATAGATTTATTCAACGCTAATTGTGCCAGACTAGGCATTTATTCTATGATAGATATGTTAGGTGTTACTGATCCACTTAAAAAACTCCTTCCTCTGAGAAATAAACCGGATTTCATTGTTATCCATAAAGGTAGAGATGAAGAAGCTGATGCTCGAAGTATAATACGTTACAAGGATATTTCTAAAGTGCATTCAAAATATAAAACATTCATTGCAGTAGCAGGAGGTTTAGAACCACACAGTGTTAGATCAGCTTTTTTCAATGGAGCTGATGTAGCTGTTTTGAATGTAATTGCTGCAGATGATCCAAATGCAGGCTTACATGAAAACGATGATTTCCCAAATCTTATCCCTGCGATTCTTCGAGAAGTAGGAAAATAGTTTTTTCTTTCTTTTTATTTTTTAACAATCAAATTCTATTGTTGTTCCCACAGAACATTTTCTCACTATATTGTTTCCAAATTCTTTCTTAATCATACGAATTGCTTTAGTACCAGTACTGTGATTAAGATATAATATTGGGTTTTTGAGTTTGCGTTTAATATTATTTATAACTTGATCAACTTTCTGTTTTTTAGAAAAAACCATATGTACTCCTCCAATTACTGCATGAATATCATCATTAAACAGCTCCTTTGCTTTGTTACATGTATTCAGTAATCCGGAATGACAACAACCAGTTATTAGTACAAGACCCTCGGAAGTTTGAAGCACTAAAGATTGATCATCAACAACTGAATCATATTCCCAATTATCATTTATTTTACACTTATAGTGTCTGGAAAGATTCTGAACATTGATTCTTTCCTTTAGAGAGATTTCACCTGTAGTGAAAAGTTTAGGGGCAATTTGTATAGATTCTTTGTTAAAATTAAACTGTACTTTTTCTTCTATTTCAGGTTCAAATATGGGGAAACCTGCATTCCACATTTTTTTATTTCCAATAAATGAACTTCTTGGTATTGTTGCATCAGGATGAGTAAATATAGGCAATTTATTTGAAGTAGTTCTAGCGTTAACAAGACCAATTAAACCTCTTACGTGATCCATGTGTCCGTGAGTAAGAAAAACCTTGTCAATTTCATTTGGCTTTATTTTGAGATTTTCCATATTGCGAGTTAATCGCCATCCTATCAATCCTAAATCTGATATTATTTGTTCTTGATTTATTGATATATGGAAAGACACTCCATTGAAAGCTCCAAAACTTCTCCATTTAAAAAATTGAGAATCGTAAACTGTTGTAATTTTAACTTTCATAGTATCTCGCACAAATACTATATGAGAACCATTCTTTAAATTTGTCCGAAATGCTTTAATTGCTAAAGAAAAAATAATCATTAAGTGATTTAATGAAAGCTTTTATATCGGTCGATCTTGAAGGATTACCTTTTGTTGTTACTCTTGGACATTTAAATCTTAAGGGCTCCTTATATGATGAGGCTAGGGAAATAGCTACTAAATTGACTTTAATTGTTACTGATGAATTACATAAGAATGGCTATGAAAAAATAATTATTGCGGATAGTCATGGTCCATCTGTAAATCTACTAGTTGAGGATTTACCAGAATGTATAGAATTAGTAAGAGGAACTCCACGTCCTATTAGCATGGTTGCTGGAGTAGAGGATTGTGATGTTGCTATTTTCCTAGGATACCATGCAAAATTTGGAACCGAAAAATCAACTTTCGACCATACTTATAGTGGAGGAAGTATTCATAAACTAGAAGTAAATGATGTAACTGTAAGTGAGTTTCTTTTGAATGGATACACTGCAGGTGAATTAGGTGTTCCTGTTATCCTTGTTGCAGGTGATGCTAAGCTCTTAGAAGATGATGTACAAAAACACGCTCCTTGGGCGGAAACAGTAATTCTTAAACATTCCTTAAGCAGATTTGCTGCTAGAAGTCCAAGTTTATTGCAAATAGAGAAAGAACTCCGTGATGCTGTAAAAAAAGCAATAACCAATGTAAATGAAAACAAAGTCAAACCGTTAGTAACAAAAAAACCGGTGAAATTATGTGTAACATTAAGAGATACTCATCAAACAGATATAGTATCTTTATTACCTATAATAAAAAGAATCGATGCTCTTAAAGTTGAATATATATCAACAGATATGGTTGAAGCTTACAAAACATTTCAAGCAATTGTGTATCTTGCAGCAGCTGCATCCAACATGTTACAGCATATGAAATAAGTTCTAACTAGGTATTTGTAATTTGTCTTCAATAATGTAAGCAATTTTAGTAAGTGTTTCTTGTATCTCTTTTTCTTCTTTATTTTTTGCTTCCATTTCTATTACAGTCTTCTTCCCAATCATAGCTGTTGTAAAGATGTGATTATGTGGTATGCAAGCAATTACTGGAGATTTCTCTTTACAGATTTCTTCAATCTCTTGAGTGATTTCTAAATTAATATCAGCTTTGTTTATAATTACATAACTCCTAATTCGAAACTGCTCTAGAAGTGTTAAGACTCGCTCTAGATCATGCTTTCCAGAAATTGTTGGTTCAGTTACAACAAGTGCCATATCTGAACCAGTAATTGAGCTAATAACCGGACATCCTATTCCAGGTGAACCATCAATTAAGATAAGTTCTTTATTGAGCTCTTTAGCTACCTCGTTTGCTTGTTTTCTTACCTCAGCAACTAGCAATCCTGAGCTTTCTTCTCCTGGTTTGAGTCTAGCATGGACCATTTTACCAATTCTAGTTTCTGAAATAAAATAATGACCAGAAATATGTTCTTTCATTTCTACTGCAGCTTCAGGACAAATATGATAACATAAGCTACATCCTTCACACTTGAAAGGTTCAACAATAAAATCAGCATTTATAGCATCAAAACGACAAGAATCTCTGCATAAGTTACATTCTGTACAGGTTTCATGGTTGATTTCAGCTTTTTTCAAACCATAATATTCTTGAGTAGATGACTCCATCGGTGTAAAAATTAAATACAAATCTGCTGCATCCACGTCAGCATCAGCAAGTATAATCTTATCTTTCAAGATATATGCTAAAGAAGCAATTATTGATGATTTACCTGTTCCTCCTTTTCCTGAAATGACAGTTAGCTGTTTAGTAATTTTCTTACTATTCATTTTAAACTAACTCCTTGATTTTCAAAGCAAGTTGAGTAAACTCATTATGCCAGTTAGGAAAAGCTTGTACCAATGTTTTACCCAAAGAATATTGTTTAGCAATTTCTAAATCAAAAGGTATTTTCATTACAATAGGTATATGCTCTTTTTCACAATATTTCTCCATTTCCTCATTTCCCATTCCATCCTTGTTTATTATTACACCAAATTTCTTATTTAATTGTCTAAGCGCTTCCACTACTATTTTCATATCAGAAAGACCAAATGGAGTAGGTTCTCCAATCAACAAAACAAAATCAGCGTCAATCACTGTTTCAACCATTGAACATGAAGATCCAGGAGGACAATCTAAGATTACAAAATCTCTATCTTCTTTTACATACTCTTTTAACTTTGCAATAACTGGTGATGCTAATTCTTCTCCAACAATTAATTCACCATAGTTAAAAAGAAGGTTCTCTTCCCTTCCGGAATATATTATTCCAATAGGTCTATATCTTTCTGTTATTGCATTAACAGGACATACTGCAGAACAGACTCCACAACCATGGCAAATTTTTTCAAAAAGTAACACTTCTCCAGGAAGATTTGCAAGCGCATTATACTCACAGCTATCACTACATTTTCCACACTGTGTACAAATTTCTTTATCTATGTCGGGTACAGGAATCTCTGCTTTGTCAATAGGTTGAACTCGATGACATAGAAATAGAAAACTATTAGGTTCCTCTACATCTGCATCTAAAAGCTGAACATTTTTAAGCGACATAGCTAAGCTCGTTGCAACTAAAGTTTTACCTGTTCCACCCTTTCCTGAAACTACCGCTATCTGAACCATTTCAGTCACTAATCTAATGTTTACAACCATCATCTGTGGTTGCTTCTCTTAGCTTTCCTTCCTTGAAGTCTGATATTACTTTACTAATTTTTCCTTCAGCTCCAACAAAAAGACGTAAGCCTAGTTGTGAACATAAGGATATTGCTCGAGAGCCTATACCTCCACAGATAAGACCATCACAATGCTGTTTTAAAAATTCTGCAGGAAGACCTTTTCCTCCAAAATGATCACTTTTATTCTCGATAACTTTTATTTCATTTGTTTCTTCATCCCAGATTGTGAAGAATGGGGATCTACCAAAATGGTATCCTAACTCGTCCTCTAATCCTTTATTTCCCATTGATGGAATTGCATATTTCATTCATTCTCACCTAAATTTCTCTCAATTCATTTCTTTTCCATTTTTCAATAAGATCTTTAGCAGGAATTTGAAGTCCTTCGTAAATCTTTGTATTAGAGCTTCTGAGAGACCTATATGCGTTAGGACCAACTTCTGGAGTTATTACAACATTAACTCCCTTTGAAACAAGAAACTCTACTGCTTGGATTCCTGCACCTCCTCTAGCTTGAACTGCAGGATTTTCAACTATTTCAATTTCTGTAGATTCATTGTCATAAATCAAGTAATATATTGATCTACCGAATCTCCTAGCCATCTGTGACATTTCACTTTTTTCTGATATTGGAATCGCTATTTTCATTTTTTCACTTCTTTATTTTTCATCGGAATTATCCGTAGGGTCAGGTTCAAATTGAATTGCAAATCCATGAAATAAAGCGCAAGCAATTTTTGTATGAGCTAGATTAAGTTCACGACTAAAGGAAGACTGGGAAATACCCATTTTTTCAGCTGATTCATTTTGCTTAAGACCAACATAGTCTGCATAATAAATTGCTGTTATCTCTTCTTTAGTTAATTTCTGAATTTTCAAGCCCTTCATTGGAACTCTTATTGGCTTATACATGTTACCTTCAAATTCAATACAAGTTCTTTCCAATTTTCGTTTTTGAACCATCAAAATCACGTTTTCTTTTACTTAAATAAATGTTTAGGTATGAATAATTATTCATAAATTATTGATAAGAATAGATAATTAATAGTATGAAAAAAAACGAAGCTATACTAATCAATAATTACAATATTAATCTGATTATGCTTACTAATCGCTTCTGCTAATCTTAGTCGAATTGATTTCAGATATCTCCAGACAGATGTTTGAGATATACTCAGTTCTTCTGCAATCTCTTGTTGCGTTAATTCTTCTATATCTGAGAGTTGCAGTATTTGTAGTTCAAAACTTGTTAATTCAACGGTAATCTGATCTCTTGTAATCCTTCTATCAATATCTATTGGATAAGAAACAGGAGGACGTCCTATTCCTCTGTGATGTCTACGTCCTCGTCCTCGACCATGTCTTCTACCTCTTTGAAAACCATATTCTTCTGGAGGTGTTCTATCTGAATTTGACATTTTAATAACCTTATATCTAATTTGAGAAAAAAGAAATAAAAAAAGGTTTTGAGGATATTCTCCTATTTAGCTGGTTTCCTAAGTGATTTTAGATACTCTATCTCCTCTTTAAGGCTTTCAATTTGTTTCTCAACTATAGATATTTCGTAATCAATAGCTTCTGGACTTTTAGGAACACCATAAGGATCCCACCTTGCTGATTCAGGTGGTGGAACAAAACCTATGTCCTTTAATCTTGATTGATACTCTGGCATAGTCCACCAACCTCGTGGAAGGTCAGGATACCAATCACAATTGGGACTGTAAAACCTTCTTCCTCCAAATCCATATCCTCTTCCCGCTTCCCTTCCATATCCTAGACCTCTACCATAACCTGGTCTTGGTCCATATCTTCTATGTCTAAACATTATTTTCACCTTTTGGGTTATTATTCAATATTATTTAAACTCCTACAAATATAAATTTATCTTTTTATGGGTTATAATTCAATAAAGAATCTCTCTATAGAAATAGAAAGCTACTTACATAATACAGATAATAACTATGAAAAATCAAACTAAAGAAATATTGTTCATTTGAATTCCTTTTTATATCTTCATACTCAGTTTAGTAAGACTAAATAGGTGAATATAATGACTGAAAAGAAAGTATTGATTGTCTACGGAACTCGATATGGAAGTACAGAAGGAACTTCAGAGAAAATAGCAGAAATTCTAAAAGAAAACGAAATTAATGTTGATATCTACAATTTGAAAGCTACTCCTAAGAAAGAAATCCCTAATATTAATAATTATAATGGTGTTATTATAGGTTCAAGCATTAAAATAGGCCAATGGACCAAAGATGTAAAGGAATTCGTTTCAAATCAGAAAGAATCTTTAAATTCCTTTAAAGGAAAATTAGGATTCTTTGTTAGTTCAGGTTATGCAGCTCTTCCAGATATGTATGAAAAAGTAAAAACAGAATACACAAAAGATGCTCTAGTAAAGCTTGGTGTAGAAAAACTTGATCATTTTGATGCTTTTGGAGGTTTAATGGATTTCACCAAAAACTCGAGGATGAGCTGGCTAGAAAAAAAATTGCTGAAAATGGTTGGCAAGCAAACTGGTCAGAAAGAAGATCCAAAAGAATATAACGATTTGAGAGATTGGAAACAAATAGAGGAATTTGCAAATGGATTCCTTAATATTCTTTAGATTATTTTTTTCTTTTTATATTTTTGAGAGTTAATAAAGATTTTAAATGTCTTAGACGATACTATTGTTGTGATTATACTCGAAAGAAACGAAGGTTACGACGAGAAATTTGATATAGATTTTAATTTAAGGAATCTAGTAAACAGAATTCTTTTACATCTCAACTCGTTCTTAGAGTATTTAGCTGATAACTATCCTGATCATTTCCTTCCCTATATTAGAGCTTTAGGAAAGAAACTTTCTGATATTATTAAAGAAGAAGAAGTTACCGCTGTTGTTTTTTCATTACTTAGAAATTACAGATTAAAACAGAAAGGCAAGGATTTAGTAATACTAGACTTCTTCCGCTTGCTGCAAAGTAAACTTATAGAAGTTATCAAAATCTCACTTAATCTTAACAAATATTACTTCTCCAAACGCGGAAAGAAGTTAAGAATAAAATTATTTGATAGAACTAAGGGAAGAATCATCCCAAATTACC
>JAEOTG010000041.1 GCA_016839985.1 Candidatus Heimdallarchaeota archaeon
AAGAGTAATGATTCTCAAACTCGCCCCTCCTGATAAAGTTGGAGAATATGTAGGTTTCTCATATATAGCTGGAAGAATGAATGCTGCAGCAGCTATTTTCATATGGGGTGGAATTATAGCTCTCTTCTATCCAATCTTCGATGCGAAAGGTGCAGATTATAGAACGTATGCAGTAGGTTTGATGTTTCTGCTTGTATTATTGATAATCGGACTTATTATTGTCTATTTTGTTAAAATGCCTAAAGATGAAGAGAGGAAAAAATGGGCTGAAGATTATCTCCGGGATGGTATGAAAACCCAAACAGAAAAAGAAAAAGAAGCTAAGTTGAAAACATAAAACTATCTTCTTTTTACTTTTTTCATTTCATTTAATCATAAATCCCTATATGGAAATTCTTTTTTAGTAGGATTTACACTACCTTTTAACTTGCAATCTAAAGCCTTACAACTCAAGATTATCTTAAGCATTACAATCTTATTGGCTACTTTATTCACTAGTGTAAACCAGATAGCAAGTAGTAATGATGCCATTCATTTTTCTCCATCTACAATGATAATAAAAACACATCAAACAGAAATTGATATCTACTCCATTTCTCAAATTTCAGCAAGTGAAAATTTTGTTATTCAAAATACAGAAAATACAACTATTGATTCTATTGATTTTTGGTTGAATTATTCTCTAAATACTCTAATTGTAGAGGATGGTGAAGGAGCTTTAAATTATGACTGGAATGTTATAACTAATACATCAAATTTTGTTAAAGTATTTTTTAGAAATTCATTAGATGGGAATGACACAGCATCTTTCACTTTGAACTATAATCTTGATTATTCATTGAGACTCCTAGAGGATAATCCATCATATTATTCATTTGAATTTTATTCATCAATTTCTCATTTAACTCAAAATTATAAAATGACAATAAAATTACCTGAAAGGAGTTTTATTCACGAATTTGATGATACAACTTCTTCTTTCTATCCAAATAATGCTACACAAGTCCTATTTCAGAACAGGATAGAAATCTCATGGAATTATGAGAACCTCAACCCAACATCAAATCCATTCTACATTGTAAGATTTGATGAGCCCATTCTCCCTGAAGATGAAATTGGTTTTTTTGAATCTAAATTTGCTATGTTCTTAGCCGGAATTTTAGTGGGAATATTTCTAGGAATAAGTGGAATTTCTTGGCTGATTAGACATAGAGAGAAAAAAGCAATGAAGAAAATGGGTGCTACTCTTCTTACAGAAAATCAAAGAACTTTAATTAGGATAGTTTATGAGAGGAAAGGAAAAGTATCTCAAAAAGAATTATGTGATATTACAGGTTATTCAAAATCTAAAATTTCACGAAATCTTGTTCCTTTAGAGGAAAAAGGATTAATTAGAAGAGATAAATTTGGCAGGACATATGTCGTTTATTTAACAGATGATGGACTAGCAGTCATTGAATAACTAGATTTCTCCCTTTTCGTTTCATTGCGTTTCATTATGTTTCATTGTGTTGCTTAGCTTCTCATTCAAGTTGCATTGCGATTTTTCATATAGTATGATGTTCAATATGTTATTGGTGATAATTTGAATTTAAGCAAAAAAATTCTAGTAGCAGGTTTGCTAACAATATTTTTAGTCTCTGCTCTTACTCCAGCTTTTGCAGTTCCTAGTACAGGAATAGGAGTAGAGAATAGAGAAGGATCAGTTTTTATAGTAACTCCATATATAACTGTAAAACTACATTCAGGAAAACCAGATATATTTATCTGGAAAACCAATAGTACAGATAAACCTAAAAGACAAGCTCTTTTCCATTTAGGATTTTATCATATAGCTGAATTATTTGGAGATGATCTTGTAGTTGATAGTAGAACAGAATTAACTGGTGGAAAGATATACAATCTAATAGATAGTTCAATATCTTGGACCTTAACTGTTAATGATACTCTAGAAAACGAAATTAGAGTTACACAAACTTCTTCTCAATTAGATAATGGAGCTACAATTTCCTTTGTTTACCATATATATCTGGAAGATATTGAAGTGTCTCAGACACTAGATGATACAGTTATAGTCTATAAAACCAAGGGGTTACAAGAAGTAAAATTTGACATAATCGTTGATAATTGGAACTTCTCTCCTGGAGCAGTAGGATTAATTTTCAATATTAAAGTTCATGAACTTCAATACAGACATCGAATCAGAACTGGAGATAAAGTAAATAAACCTGAAGAGAATATTAAACCAGAAGGAACAGAACCTAAAACCAATAGAACACAAGATCCTAAACAAAATGGAATAGAATTTAGAGATGATAAAGAAAGACCTTATGCGTATTTTGCATGGACTCCTGAAGCTGATGTTTTTGATGAGAATGGCACTTATGTTGAAACAATATCATGTACTGCATCAGCAGTTAGCTATGGACTAGACATGAATTATGGTAAAGGATATCAATTTGGTTTAGAATTTATCAACTTGATATTAGTTTATCCAAATTATGGTAATGGGATGAAATTAGTACATGACCCAGTTGTTGGAATGTATGATACTACTGGTTTAGGATTGTCACTAGTTGCATTACTTGCTCTTCCTGTCCTAGCTGTTGTAGCTCTTGTAATTAAAAGGAAAAGGTCTTAAAACCTATTCTTCTATTCTTTTTTTCTAGAAATTGAACTGTTTTTGAAAGTTGCTGATTTGTTTCTGAAAAAAAATTGCTGATATTTTAATTGTTTTCAGATTAATATCTATCTTACTCAAGTCATCAAGACTTAAGAGGTAAATGAAATGAAAAACAAAAATATCAGTAAAAAATGTATTTTGGGTTATATTAGTTTTTTTCTACTTCTAGTACATATAATTATCCCCAGTAATCTAAATGCATTATCACCATCTGAAATCTTTAATGAAGATTTTGATGCTGAAATAGAGAGTATAATGACATCAATTTACATACCATCTTGTGCTATAAGTATTATAAATCAGACTGAAGTGGTTTTTGAAAAAGGCTATGGAGATCAATCAGCACTTGATACAGTCTATCCTCTATATTCAATTAATAAACCATTACTAGCAGTTGCTTTCCTTCAATTGTTTGATGAAGGTTTAATAGACCTTAATGAAGATATCAATAAATATCTCCCATTCTCTATAAGAAATCCAAATTGGCCAAGTATTCCTATTACCTGTGGACATCTTTTATCCCATCAAGCAAGTTTGAAAGATAGAACAAATGAAGCATACAAAGAAGTGGTTTTTAATTTCACTATACCTTTCCCTGACTATATTTGTGATTTATTAAATGAAAGTGGATCTTTGTACTCAGTTGATCTTTGGCACACATACCAACCAGGTACAGGTTTTGATTATAGTACGTTAGACTTTGATATCTTAGGATATATCCTTGAACTCCAAACAGGAAAAACAATCCATGAATATCTAGATGATAATATCTTTACACCATTAGGTATGTTGAATACTAAAAATAACTGGACACTTTATGAACAAAGTAAAAGAGCCATACCATACATTTGGGATCCTAATCTTAATGATTATGTGCAAATTGATTGGATTGACCTTGGATCTGCAATGAATTACAAATCAACTATACAAGATTTGTCTAAATTATTATTTACTGTGATGAATAATGGT
>JAEOTG010000297.1 GCA_016839985.1 Candidatus Heimdallarchaeota archaeon
AACTCTAACAAAACAACCTTCGTCAAGCAATAGTGATACTATAGCACGACCAAGAAGCCCAGCCCCACCTATTACAAGACAATTTCCTAGATCCTCCAAGATTTGTTGTTTAGTGCTATTTTCTTTTGTCATCCCTCTTCCCTTACCATTTAATTGTGATTGCCTGTTCAGGACATTTTTCTACGCATTCCATACAATGAGTACAAAGAGATGGATATACTGGAGTAACTCTCCAAATTTGGGGATCATAAGGGTCATCTTTATCGTAAAAATCTAAGGATTGATGTAAAAGGAATAAAGCTGGGTCACAGACTTTTAAACAGATGGAGCAATCTCGAGGATCAATCTTATTCCCGTCTCCACAGATTGAGTAATCGATTTTTATTTTTGTTTTTCCCAAATAATCACCCAATTTAATATTTTCCTGTTATTTCTGGGATTTCACTTCTAGGGACTATTTCTAGTGCATCATAACTACAGGCAAACAAACAATTTCCACAACCCCAACAAACTGTTTGATCGACCTCTGTTCTTTTAGTAATTTCATTAAAGCTTATTGCTCCAAATGAACACATAGGGATGCACTTCTTACATCCTTGGCAATTATCTGGAATGTTCTTAACAACGTATTCTGCCTTAAAAATAGAATTTATTCCAAAATCAATTCTAGGTCGAAAACCTGCACACATTGGTGTTTTACAAGCACATAAATTATTGATATAGGGATAAGCACCATACCATATTGTACCAATATAGCCTTTTTTTAAGAATCCTGTGAATTTTTCAACAGCTTCTTCTTTTGTTATTCTGAATTTATCGTCTTCAGGGATGAACCTAGGTAATTTATCTATAATTTCGGACATTATCCCAAAATTAATACAACAAGCTTCTTTCTCACCTTTATGCATGAAACGGCACATACAATATTTAAGAATAATACTGTTCTCTTCCACACAATTCTCTAAAATAGCAATAGCATCATCTAAAGGAACAACTTGCCCTATGTGTCCTTCTGCTTTGAAAGGATTTCGGGATGGATTTTGAGTATGAAGCATTTTTTCAGCGGAATGTTTTACTATCCTTCCAATAATTGGTATTTTGATTTTATATCCCAAACCTTCAGCACTAAAACCTGCCAATTTTCTTATTTGCATTGCTTCAAATGTTTTATATTGTTCTAATAGGAATTCTCTCAAATCTAGCTCTTCTGCTAATTCCTTTGAATAATTTCTAGCATTAAAATACCACTTTCCAGCTGTACCATGTTCTAGACAATGATCACACATAAATTAGCTCCAAGAATTGATAACAATCAATCCGATTCTGTTTGAAAAATCAATTTTATTTAAAACTTGAGTATGTGATTTCTCTTAAAAACCAAAAATATAATTCCGCTCTTTTGGAAATGGTTCTGTTTGATTCTATATTTTTTTCAAGATTGCAATTTTTCTTGTTCTTTAACAGAAACCATAATTGTTTTTTTTTCCTTTAATTTTGGCATAAGTTTTTCGTACTCATATTCTTCTAACATGAAATTCCAATGCTCATTTACTATCTTTATTATTTCATCTGATATTATGTGTTTATTTACTTCGAAAGTAATTTGAGAATCTGCATATCTTTGGATACTGTCCCTATAATCTTCAAAACCATCAAGTTTTAAATCATTGTAGATTCTTTCAATAGTTTCCAGTGGCTTTTTTATTAATTCTTCATACTGAACATCTACGATATTACCTTTAGGAATAAGTTTACTATCTTGATTTAATTTGTGATACATTTCTCTATAATTTCTTAAAAGACCTGTTTGGATTTCTTCATCATTCCATGTTTGAAGAGCGTAGATTGCAAGTACAGCTTTAAACCATTTCCTTGTAGAAGCGAATAATTCGTATGGATTTCTATAAATGTGAATAAATTTTGCATTAGGATACATTTCTAATAATGCAGGAATTCTATATGTATTTGCAGGATTCTTGAAATAGATCATTTTCCCCTTGTATTTGTATGTCATTTTTTTCACAAAGAAATGATATCTCTTCTTCCATCTTTGTAGATCTTTAGGAGGACACTCATCAAATGAATTATATCTAGAATATAATTCAAAATTTCTTGGAAAAATAAAGCCATTGAAGTACCCATATTTATCTACTGACCCTATTGAATATTCTTCTTCAGTTGGTTCTGAACTACCTAGAAGTACATTGTCCATTGGTCTTTTTTCGGGTAAAGACAAATCAAGTATCCATTTTGTTATCTTTGGGAATGCAAGGAAGAAATTAGGGGCATATGCTTCCATGTTTGATATATAGCCTTTACTCTTATCAAGAGATAATAATTTAATCAGATAAGTTGATCCTGTTCTATAATGACCTATAATAAATAAAGGATCAGTTATTACTTCTGTTTTTTTTATCTTTCTAGTATAAACAATTTTTTCAATAATTCTTAAAGGCGCAGTTGCAAAACTTACTATTAGCGCATATAAAAATCGAGGCCAGTATTTTGGGTGCATCCTAAATCTGTTTTGTATTAAAACTCTCAGTATGTTGGTGAGTGTATATCCTGCTAATGGTTCTTCGTGAACAATTAACCAATCTCTCTTTTTCATTCCTATCATCCATTATTAACAATAATGTATATCTCCCTAGTATTTACTGGTTATTTATTAAATATTATATGCAACAAAGAATCAATTAAACAAGATAAAAAAGGTAAAAAATGATTTCTAAGTTGAATTAATTACATTGCTTTACTTAAACCAAAATCATAAAGCACCTGTCTTAATAAAACAAGGTCAATCTTATACTTTAATGAAATATTAACTATTTTCATGCCTTTTAACCGTGATAAAATTATGTCAGATAGATTTTCAATTTCGCATGTTTTATGCCTTACTGCTGTAACATTTACACCACAGTTTCGTATAAGTTTGTTTAGCTGTTTCCTCGAAATATTGAGAAAAGATGCTACAGATTCATTGTCATATCCTTTATTTTTCATTTGTACATATCTTGCTATTGACATAGTTTCTCTGTCTTTTTTATTAAGGATCAGCCCTTTGTCTTCTAGAACCTTTCTAACTGTATAATATGTTAATCCTAAATCCTTTGCTATTTCGTGCTTTGATTTTCCCTGTTTAAATAATTCAATAATATCATCATGTTTCAGTTTATGATAATCAGCAATAGTTCGAGTTTCTACTTCGTTTTCTTTAAGAACTTTAGAAATTGTATGTCTGTTTATTTCTAATGCTTCAGCTATTTCATATGTAGAGAGACCTTCATCATACATCTCAATAATTAGTGCATCTCGCTCTGACAAAGGTCTATAATCAGTGAAACCAGGGTACATTATCCCATCTAATGTTGCCTCATCACTATGATTTTCTCTCGGATCCATTATTAACGCGACCCTTGTCTTTTAATCAGTATAAAGTAATGATACTTTCTGCTGTATATGTAAGCATAAACCATTAAAAGTTTTTTTGAGCTAACCAAGTGTCTTTTTTGACTGAGAATTATACAAAAATTTGCTTTTCTCTGAAAAAATATGATTTTTATAGTTTACTTGTCTTAGAAACCATATGAAAAAAGAGAAATTAGTTGAGGAAGGTTATAACAAAATAGCATCAAAATATCAATCCGAAAGAGGGAGTTTTGATAGTCTTATCGAACTCAAGCAATTTGCTCAACTATTATCTCCTGGTTCAAAGGTTTTAGATGTTGGATGCGGAGCAGGTGTTCCAGTAACAAGATTCCTTGTGGATGAAGGTTTTTCGGTAACAGGAGTTGATATTTCAGAAGGAATGCTTGCACTAGCAAAAAAACATGTCCCTGAAGCTAAATTCATAAAAAGTGATATGAATGAAATAAGTATTTCCAATAATTCCTTTGACGGTCTAGTCTCTTTCTATGCAATAATTCATGTACCAAAGGAAAAACATGCAAATCTCTTTAAGGAATTCCATAAAATTCTCAAACCAGAGGGAACAATGTTGATTAGTTTAGGTAGAACAGAATGGGAAGAAGTAGCAGAATATTTTGGTGCTAAATTGTTTTGGAGCCATTACGGTCGTGAACAATCATTATCTTTAGTTAAAGAAGCAGGATTTGAGATCATTTTTGAAGAAGTTCGAGAGAGAGGTGGAGAAAAAACCTATTTTATTTTAGCTAAAGCAAAGAAATAACTAAGATAAATATGCGAAATGACATTTTTATATGAACAATAATCGTTATATTGAGATACAGATATGTGAACATAATAATCCCTGAAACTGGGGGAAAAATCAAATGTCTACTGATTATGGTGAAGAAAAGTTCTATTTTGAATATAAGCCTAAATACAAAGTTTTCCATGAATTAATGTCTAAAAGAATGAG
>JAEOTG010000298.1 GCA_016839985.1 Candidatus Heimdallarchaeota archaeon
CAACATTATCAAGATTATTTTATACCATTAAGAAATGTTATATTAACTAAAAGTGAGATTATGAATATCGAAGATAGAATTTACAATAAGCTTATTGATAAGAAAATAAAGAAAAAAGAACTCAATGTGATACTGACAAGTGTTGAAGCTGAGATTCTGTCTAAAATGATTAGTGAAAAGAAAATCTTTCTAACAATGTGTGATGATGAACTCTCTTTCTCTTCTGATGAAAATGTTGAATCTGAAACAATATCTAGCTCTGTATTAATATCACCCAAAAAGAATAACAATAATGGTGATGAATGATGGAAGAAATCCATCAGGAAGAATTAGAGGAAGAAGAAGATCAAAGAGAGATGTTACTGCTTCCTGCTGTTGTTACTGATGAAGAAAAAGGAGAGCTATTCCGCGAATTAACTACTATTCTTTCTAGAAAATGGATAAAAGATAAAACTACAGTTTTTGGTAGTTCAGAGATGGATTTATTACTAGCAACAAAATTTGATATAAGCACTCTACGAAGCGCTTTGGAGGAGTATAAGCGATTTGTTGAGATAATTGGTTTAGAACTTATTGAATATAATTTTGAGAATGATACATGGTATTGTTTGAAAACCAACTACTATGCACCTTCTGAATTGGAAAAAAACGATCTAATTATTTTAGGAACAATAATAAGTTTAATTGAAGCAAATACTGGTCCTGTTTTAACTGAAAAAATAAGAGAGAAATTAGTTTTAACTGGAAGGATAAAAGAATATATTCTTGAAGGGAGTCTAAGAAACCTTGTAAAATATGGATATCTAAACAGAAAACAGAGTGAATGGACATATAATTACAGAACACTGATTGAATTTGGGGAAGAAGAAAGAAAAACAATTTCTGAGGAGTTTAGAAAGATTTGAGTGAGCTTGAAGTTATAGAATATTACATTCGCTGTGCATTTTGCAATAGTACAAAAATGTTAAAAGAAGCAGCTTTAGAAGGTTGGGAAATATGTAGTGGATGTCAACTTGTTTTCTGTTTAGAGTGTAAAAAAAACGTAGAAGAAGATATTTGCCCAGGGTCAGTTTATACTACAAAACATAATGTTATCTTTGGACTTCTTCCATTAGAACAGATCATTGAATTAGCTGATGAGATACAAAGAAAACCTAAAGAAGGAAGATATATTTCAAAAATATTTTTTGAAGATGAAAAGAAGAAAATTGAATTATTGAAGAAGAAAAAAGATAAATCAAAAACCAACGAATATGAAATCATCAGGTTTCGTGAAGAGCAGTGGAGAAAATTTGGTACTGTTCTAGTTAAAAGAAAAGACGGAAAATTCTTAACATGGGGACAAATAGAATAACCTCTGTTCTTTAAAATGAAAAAATAATATCTTTAATTCTCCATAAAAATAAAAAAAAAGTAAAAAATTATTTCTTTCTTTTTGGTTTATAAACAAAAATTGCACTGGTTATTAATAGAACAACTGCTGCAATCCAAAACGAAAATGTTGTTTTACCAGTATCCCATTCAGCTCTTTCCCACATTACAATTCCTGTATTGAAATCTCCAACATAAGTTGGTGTAACAGTTGAAAGGTTTACTCCTAAAGATGCAAGTATTGTTGGACTTATATCCGATTGATCTGCAGTAATATTTTCCGGATGACGAACAGCAGTATCACTGAAAGCAAATAACGGTTCTGTAACTTGGTTGTTACCAGAAGGCCATGAAGGACCATCATGACCATATTCATAAAAACCATGATCTGTACCAAGAATAACTAAAGTTTCATCTAAAATACCTGTAGATTCAAGGGCATCTAGAATTGGATTTGCTGCATAATCATAACTTCGCATAGCTTCAAGATATGTCGGATGTATATTTCCACTAGCCAATGATTCACCAGAACCATGACCAACATGATCTGGCTCAGTTAGATGCATTCGGATGTAAAATCTTTCATTTGAATTATTCAATATCCAATCCTTTGCTTTATTTCCAAGATAACCTGCTTTTAATAAAGGTGTCATGAAAACTTGATGATCCACATTAAATGGATCAAGACATGCTAATTTTGCTTCTTCATCATCTGGTGTCCAACTGAAATTTTCTGCAGCAAACCAATAATCAGCAATCTTTCCAGGTATTATATTTTCGAAAATAGTATCAGTATAATTACCCACTTGATTCATATGTTCTTCATTTATCTGATGGAAGCTCCAAGGAAGAAAATAAGCAATTTTTATATCGTCTCCAAATACATCTTTTAATCTTTCAGCAGTTGTAAGACCTTTAGTAATAGAATCTTTTGCAGTTCCAGGACCGAATTGATTAGATACAATATTATTAATACTGTCACCATATCCTGTTTCTAAGCATGCTAAACCAGGATCTGTACCAGTTTTGTGGTTTGTTATTCTAAATTTTTGGAAAAAACCATTTTCTAGAACTCTGTTAACTGACACAAGGGTACCATCATCTGTAAGGACTCGCATCCAGTGACGTCTAACACCATCTGATGTGATGAAAATTACATTATCAAATAAAGGGGTAATTGTGGAATTTATGTTTATATTTTCAATATAAAGCGTGTTTTTACCATTTACATGTAAATATACTGTTCTTATTGAAAACAGAAACATAAGAACAAAGACAATAGATATAATCTTTTTTTTCATATTATCACAGCTTATTAATAATAAACTAATTTATATACTCATTCTGCATTTTATAATCTTTTTGTCAAACAGTAGCTAGGTTTTAGACTAAATTTTTTAATTTGTCTTTACTAAAGTATCATTTTCTTCTTATTACAAAAAATTTATAGTCTCATTCTTAAAATATTATTTGATATTAAAAATATCATTAAAAAGGTTGAAGATAAAATGAAATCCAAAAAAATGTTCTTTTTATTTTTCTTAGTTTCTCTCTTAGCTTTTGGAAACATAATATTCCTGACAAAAAGCAAAGAAGATACTACTATTTTGCCAAACCCTGAACCTAATGCTCAAACATTGACAATTGTTACTAGGCATGATACTACCATAATGGATGTATACGAAGCAGATTTTATAGCATCTCCCATAGCACAAACTCTAGGCATTACTTCTCTTGACTTCCGACAAGCTACAACAGATGATGCGTGGAAAAAATTATTAGAAGATCCCTCAAGAGGTGTTGATTTGGCTTGGGGTGGAGGTCCAGCATTG
>JAEOTG010000299.1 GCA_016839985.1 Candidatus Heimdallarchaeota archaeon
AAAATTGAGAGATCTTGTAAACCTGTTTCTTCAAAGGCTTCTCGTAAAGCTGTTTGCATTATTGTTTCATTCTCTTCTTTCCTTCCCTTTGTCAAACCCCAGCGATTCTCAGTTACTCTACTTTTTCCATAGTTTAAAAGTAGGTAACGTCCTTTGTTGTAAATAACAATGCCAGCAGAATGCTCCAGTTCCATAGTATCATCGTTTTTTTATTAAAATAATTTATTCAATTAATAAGCTTATTGCCTATTCCCTAAAAACAGATATTCTTATCAATTTAATCAAAGTAAACATATTTATGATCCACCTCCTGGCATTCATGGACATAGAATCAGGTATTGGGAGAACAATATATTCTGATGCAACAATTGGAATTAGTGAAGAACTATTATGGCCAATGATAAGTGCTTTGAATAACTTTGTTATCGAATGTACAGCAGATGATAGAGGATTAGTGAATGCATCTTTAGAGGATATTAAGATCTATTTATATCCTCCTCTTGGTGAAACCAATCCTTTGAGATTTGTTTTTTTCACTGATCTGTATGAGAATAACCAATATATAGAAGAAAGAGGGCAAGCAGTTTTCGAATTAATGTCCCAATTTCTGACATTTGAGGTATTTTCTCCACCTGAGGATATTATGTTAAAGGTTTTAGATATAGCTAAATACACACAAATTTTGCCAATTGAAAGTATTAAACAATCTTTCTTAGAAGAATCGAAACGTAAAAGAGAAAATCTAGAAAAAGAAAGTAGAGTTTACTTTGCAGATTTATTTATTGGTGATATCGACCAAGGAAGAGTTTTCACATTTGCAAAGAATGAAGAATTACAAGAAAAAGATAGTGTGATACTTTTCTCTGAGTTATTAACCTCTTTTTCGATGGATAATGAGATTATTGCAAGATCATCTCTCTCAACTGATGAAAAGAAAAGATTAGAAAAACTAGATATTAGCTCGCTCGAGATGCATGAAGGATGGTTTCTGAAGCAGTTGGCAGGTAAGAAAAGCGATTTCTGGTTAGTAGCTTACTTCTTTTATAAAAAAGGGAGTGAAGGAAAAATCAAGGAATATCTCAAATGGATATGGGAAGAAATCTCTAAGGAAATTAGTATGAAGATTACAGAGAGACCTTTCTAACTCTCTTCTTTCGTTTTTTCTTTGACTGGAAATTTTATACCAAGAAAGATTTCTATTGGAAGTAGAATAAGACTGATAATAAAAGGAATTAGCATTCCAAACCTGATTACAGTCCTATCTAAAATAATTCCTGCAATAACAGCAGTAGGCATCCAACCTAAAGATTTGATTCCTGAAACCATTCCATAGATTTCAGCTCTTCTCTTCTTATCATAATCAGTAAGTATAGTAAGAATTCCTGGAACCCAAAAAGCAACACTTGCTCCTAAACCTGCCCATCCTACTAAGAATACATACAAGCGATATTGTGGTAAAGTAAAATGTGCAATTATGTTGCTTGAAAAAGCTAAACTACCAGTTATTATGCTCATAGTTATTAGTTCATTGCTTTTAAGCTTATCAGAAAGTTTTGTTAATGGTATGAAACAGATAATTGTGCTTATATTAAAGACGAGTTGAATCATCGCAATGTGAGTCTCATTGTAAGAGTACACATATTTGATTGCACCATAAAAAATACTGAGACTTAATCCAAAAACAAGAGAGTCAAAAACAAAAAATCCTATCGCATATTTAACTCCAGGATTTTTGAAAATATCCTGAAAAAGGATAAGCTCTCTCTCAACATTGTTTAGTATTTTATTTTCTTTACTAGTGTTAATTCTTTTGCGAAAAACAAGATAAAATGGTAATATAAGATAAATAAAGAAGGATATAAAGATTTGAGCAAATAAAATTGATAGTGCTTTCATTGCTTGAAGAAATTGTTTGAGAATGTTAGAAGAATAATCTTTGATAACTAATGGTTCTTTAAGAAAAATCAAATAATAAAGGAATAATAAAGTGTTTCCTCCAACCAATCCGTAGAAATAGAAATGTAAAGGAACATCCTTAGCAAGAAATCTGATAACAAGTGGACCAATAGAAGTAGCAATCCAATAACCAAGATTAACAATCGAAAAAGATGAAGCTCTTTTCTCATCTTCACTGCTTTCTGCAATTAAAGATGACATTGAAGGATCATTAATACCAAAACCTAAGGCTGTCAGTAGTAATGGTGTAATAATAAGAAAAAGTGGTTCCGCTATTGTAACATGCCCTGATAATGCAAACATCAACATTGAAGGAATGTAGAGAAATATTCCCGCAAGGTAAACTCTCTTTCTTCCAATTCTATCACCAACTTTTGAGAGGAAGATTAAAGGGATAATTTGAAAAAGAGAAAAAAATGTCATCACAAGTCCAAAAATTGATTTTGAAGGTATAAAATCCACGAT
>JAEOTG010000300.1 GCA_016839985.1 Candidatus Heimdallarchaeota archaeon
ATACCACTCACGAATTCTAGAAGAAAAGAGATTTGTAGTTTTATCAATATCATCCATTGATAAAATTCCATGAACAACATTTTTATCTATTCTTTGAGAACTATGAGTTACTCTCTTCTTTGATAATTGAATACTCACTTCCTTAACAAGCTGTTCAAATTCATCTTGATTTGAAACATAATTCTTTTCTATAAGAATACTAGGAACTCTCTCAATAAAATCTTTGTAAACTATTGATTTTGCATTTAATTCACACTTAATACCTAAATCTTTAAGAAAATGCATAATGTCTTTGCTATTTGTCTCAAAATCTTCTTTTACATGTTTTTGAGTAATAGATTCTAATTCCTCTGATATGCTATACTGTGACAAATTATGGATTTTAAGTGCTATTAATTCAGGATCTTTAGGATATAATTTAGCTTCAACTAGTAAACCATCAGCGTCTAGTAAAAAAAAGCCTGATATATTAGTATAAATCTTCAAAGTCATTGTTTTATCAAAAAAAAGAAGAAAATGGGAATAAAAAAGATTTTGTTGGTGAATAAAGTTATCATGAAATCTATACGGCTACTACTGCTTCTGCTTTTTGCCTATTAATTAGGTCTTTTAAATCTAATTCCATTTCGGGATTTAAACCTATGAGAGATGATCTCATATCTTCAAAATTTGCTCTATTTACTAATACGGTTCTATCCAGAAGCTGTCTGACAGTATATCGTACAGCTCTTGATTTAATTTGCTTTAAATTATCAATAATTTCTTTTTGAGTTAAAGCTCCTTTATCTTCCAATAATTCTATGACTTCAAGAGATCCTTTTGGTAGTCTTTCTCTCCTCATTCAATTCACATTCCTTTTACCTGTGCTTTACTGTCGCACATCTGTGTGTATACGTCACACACGCCCTATATAAACATTTTCTGTGCGGGGAAATACACACCCTAAAAAATGAAAAAGAAGTGCAATAACTTATTATTATTGCTCTTTAGGGATAACTCTCCTGAATCTGTATCTAATGGATGGAGTCAGTATTATTGTAACAAGAATAAAAACTGTTAATCCTGCAGAAATGTTTTTGATAAGAGGGAGCTGTTCCCATAGTTTAACATTGCTAAAAATATCTATTCTACCAGGATATGCAGTATGGTTTGTAAGTTTCAAAGGAACATAAAGCGAATGCCATCCATAGCTATCAAAAATCAATTGGCATTCATACATTTGATTCTGAGAATTAAGAATAAGTTCGATTTCCTCTATAGTTTGATTTGCGTATATTATTGTACCATCTAATTTTCCATCTCCTGATACATATACTGTGTCATCTTTATCAGTAATATATACTCCAACCTTGATCTGTTCTCTTATGAATGGCTTTTGTGGTTCTAGTAGAATTTCAAAATTTGGTCTTCTAGTGGAAATTAACCAATCAAATGTATCATTTACTAATTGATTGTTTTTGTGATCAATATTGAATAATTCAATAAAACTACTATTAAGTTCAACTCTTGTTGGATTTTTCTCATAAGTATCAGTAAGTAAACCTATATCGGTAAATGGATATCCTGAACCAAATATCATAACTCTCCCATCTCCTATTTCAGTTGCTAAAGCAGCATTAAATCGGATTTCCTCTCCATTTAATGTGGCATTGTATTTTGCTAAAACTTTGTTAGCAGGATTTGTAGAGCCAGATGAAAAAGCTACAGGCCATCCCCAGAAAAAGAATGAATCAACAGAAATCATATCAGCTTCTGTGGTCGTGAAAGCTTCATAAGGTACGTAATCAATATCTAAATGAGATCCAACACTTGCATTGAATAGACCAAGAATATCATTACAAGTATCATAATTGCTGGATATTAATGGTTCTTTATCTATATCTCCACTGTCAATCAATCTTATACTGTTGATTAGAAATAGTAAGGATCCACCATTATTTACAAAATTGTAAATTTTATTTAAATCTTCAACTGAATAGTTAATTTCAGGATCTGAGATAATAAGAATGTCAACATTATCTAATGTCAGATTACCTTCAAAATGGTAAAGAAGATGGAAACCTTGATCTTTCAATCTACGTGCAATATACGAATGAGTGCCTAATGGAGAAGATGCATCGAACCATTGATTTTCAGTATCATTCTCATGAGATATGTCAAAGAGGACAGTACCACCATAGAATCTTGTTTGAATTTTAATATTAATAATGCTCTCTGTCCCATTAACATTGAACAAACGAATACTTACTTCAATATCTCTAATAGGTGTCCCCATTGGAATGGAAATGTTAAATGCAAATTTATTCCATCCTCTTGTAACTCCAATTTGTGATGGAATAACTATAAACTCTGAATCTCCAGTAACACTTGTGTTAAGTGTTTGATCTATTGATGAGATAACTTTAACATTAAATTCCTTGTTCTCTCCTTCTACACAAGCATAATGAATAATGTTTTCTGAAGAAATTCTCTTTGGATTTAGTGCAAAAATATCATTATGTTCATTATCTTCTAGATAATCAAATGCAGCTAAAGGATTTATGAGACCATTGCCTTGTACATGAACAGGATGATTTAAATCAACTGCAGTTTCCAATAAAGCAGCTTCAAACTCATGAATGTTTAAATCAGGATATGCTTGCATAAGTAGCGCAAGCACACCAGATACAATAGGAACTGCAACAGATGTACCAGAAACGTATCTTAATCCACCACTCTCAGCATCTGAACCACCAATTGAATTACCTGGTGCTAGAATGTCAACAGCTGAAGTGAAATTTTTATTTAAACCTCGTGATGAATAAATTTCAAGATCATGCAAATTCTTTGTTGCTCCAACGGAAAGCACATAGTCCCAAAGTGCAGGAGCTCCGACCGAAGAAGAAGTAGGTCCTTTGTTTCCAGCAGATGCAACAACTGGGATACCTCTTCGACCCGCTTCATACATTAATTCCTCAACAGGGTCACCAATATCTGAAAAAGTAATCGAAGTTAAACTGGCAGAAATTACATCAGGATCTTGTGTAATTGCATGATCAAAACCGTCAATAAGCCATTCATCTTCTCCGAAACCTGTTTCATCGAGAACTTTAATATTCAATAACTGCGCATCAGGAGCTATTCCATAGTTATCTGTTCTTTCAACTTCATCATTTATGATAAAATCTCCATTTCCAGCAAGAATTGAAGCTATATGAGTGCCATGACCTGATCGATCGTTAGAATCTTCAATTGGAACATAATTTAAACTATAGATAACTTTGAGATTATTGTTTCTTCTCAGAGTACTCAGAGAAGGAGCCTGAGAAATGTTCATCCCACTATCCAGAACAGCAATTCTCATACCATAGCCACTATATCCTTGATTATGTAAAGAGTCAATTTCCAAAGCTTCACGTATTTCACTCATATCTACTTTTCCACTTAATTCCAGATCTATATTTTGAGGAATAAAATAGGATTTAGTTCCAATAGGATAAACATATTTGATCTTAAAGGTACTAAAATCTATATTTGAAATCTGTTCTGTATTGTAGTTGATAGAAACTGCAGGAATTGAACTGTAAGTTTTTTCAACTATAATTCCTGTTTGCGTAACGAGCTCTTGAAACTCATCTCTACCATCAAAATCATAGAAAGAAAGAAGTGCTCTATTTTCATATTCAAGCATTTTGCTTAGAATGATTTCCGATTTCATTGGGTGCTTCCAACGAGAATTTGTTAAATGGTTATCAGCTTGAATAAAATCTTCTATTTCTAAAGAATCTTTATTAGTAATATAAAATAAAGAAACATTTTCTGTGGCTGAAAAAGATGTACCCAGAATTGCAAATGGAAAGAGCAAGAAACATAGCAATAAGAAGAGAATATGCTTATTGTTCATAAATAAAAAATAAGTTCTTTGCTTTTAGATTTTTCTCTAGTATTAGGATGCTTTTCACGTTTTAAGGAATACATCCATGACTATGTAATGGAAACTCTTATATTTAAACAGAAAAGATGGGTTCCAAGGTGAAACGAATTGCCTTATCAATGGTTAAAAAGGTCAAGAAGAAAACTCTCTGGCGGTCTTATTAGAAGAGCTGCTTCAAAAAAGAAAAGAGATATGGGAAGATA
>JAEOTG010000301.1 GCA_016839985.1 Candidatus Heimdallarchaeota archaeon
CAAAGCAGAAAGGAGGCGACTCAGAGACTTAAAGATATTATTCGTCTGACAATGAAAAAGAAAGCTAAGATTATTATACCTGTTTTTGCAGTTGGAAGAAGTCAAGAAGTAATGATTGTTATTGAGAACCTTGTGCGAGGGAAGGAGATTCCTGAAATTCCTGTTTATCTTGATGGTATGATATGGGAAGCAACTGCGATACATACAGCCTATCCTGAATATCTTAATAATAAACTTAGAAGTCAGATTTTCCAGAGAGGAGATAATCCTTTATTATCTGAAATTTTCAAACGTGTAGATAGTGTAGAAATGAGAGAAAAGATAGTCACAGATAATGACCCCTGCGTTGTACTAGCCACAAGTGGAATGATGAATGGCGGTCCTGTAATGGAGTATTTTAAGGCATGGGCTTCAGATTCGAAAAACTCTATTGTATTTGTCGGATATCAGGCAGAAGGAACAAATGGGAGAAAAATACAAAGAGGAGCAAAATCAATTCCAGTAAATGTTTCGGGTAACTTTGTTGATCTTGAAATAAAGCTAAATATTGAAACTTGTGACGGATTCTCTGGACATAGCGATCGTAGGCAGCTTTTTGGATATATCAACAATATGTCCCCACGACCAGAGAAGATTATCTTCAACCATGGGGAGGAATCAAAATGTTTAGATATTTCATCCACTGTTCATAAAAGATATAATCTAAATACGGCTGCCCCCATGAATTTGGAAACCATGAGATTCGTATAGACAAGATTATACAATCATTGTTTTATTGTAGACAACATAATATTACGGAATTTGAGCTATGTTTCGTCCTATTAGAAATACTCCAAGATAAGAAGGTACTTTTTGAACTCCTTTTTCTAGATGAAAATCTTCTTCCTTCATTCTTATTTTAAAGGATGTGTTTAAGTTAATATCAATAGGTTCATCATCAAAAACCACAGCATCGTTTAGTGGATTAAATTCAAGTAAATTGTCAATATCTACTTTTTTAACCATAAATCCTGTTTTTCCATGCAAAGATAAAGGCAGCCTAATAAGTCGTTTTATATCACATGTAACTGGTTCATCTGTTTCACCAGCACTGAGGGCAACTGCTGTTTTTCTCAATGCTCTATTTAGAAAGAATTTTCTAATTGTTTTAGATTGATCGAGAAAACCATCTTTTATTCTTCTTACTCTCTCTTCAGACAGCTCCCTTGCTAAGTTTTCAGCATCTTTTTCTTTTACACCATATTCTTTAAGACTTTCTTTTGGATTTTCACTTTTTTTTATTTCATCTACAATTTCAATTATTTCTCTACTAATTCGTCCTTTCCACCCTTTCTGATTTGGAGTAGGCATTTGTAGCCTTTTTCCACCAGGATAATTACGTCTTCCATATTGTTTCTTCCCTGTTACATGTTCGCGAAATATGTAGGAATCCTGCAAGTTCCGCCCTGTTATATAATCAACAATTTCTCTTCTTTCATTGCTATCTAAATCAAAAATAGCTGGGTCTTTCACATGACAATGATATCCTCGTCCACCACTGAAATATAGCTCCAGGTATTTATCATTAAATCCAAAATCTCCCATTAAAAATTCTTTTACAAGTTTTTCAAACTCAATTTTAACAATTTCTAGTTGTTCGCTATAACTTAATTTTTCGGTATTTGGAATATGGTCAGAATCTAAATCAAAAATAAGTTCAGCCCCCATCCACTCCTTATCTTGCATTCTTTGTGCATCAGGAATCTGATAGTATGCCGAAGAATAGTACACGTGTTGGGGAATTCTTTCATTTAAAAATTTCAACACCTCGGTTCTTTTATCAAATGATATGTGCCTTACCATTCCCTTTCCGCCGAAAAAAGTAAATGCAAATTCCCTCCTAGCAAATCTATCTGGTAATTCAATATTACTTGTTTTGTAATAATTTTGAAACATATTTTTGATGAATTCCAGGGATTTTTGCACAGAATCTACCATTATCAATAATTGCTATAGCTTTAATGGCTATAATCTTTATCAAACGCAGGAGATAAAGTTTTTAGAACAGCATCTATTACAGTTTTCAATGAGTGACTTCATAGAAGATGAACTTCTTTCTTCATCTGTAATCAAAAATCTTCATGTTCTTGACTTTGATTATGTTCCTGAAGAATTACCACATAGAACTGAACAACTTCGAATAATTGCACAGATGTTTAAGCCACTACTTAATGGTGTTTCGCAAAATGCTGTTATTAGAGGACCAGTTGGCACAGGAAAAACTGTGATAACAAAGAAATTCTGTCAATCTCTTGTAAATACTGCAAGAAAACAAGGAAAATTCATCGAATATATTCACATTAATTGTAGAAAAAGATCCACCGATTCTATGGTCTTAATCGGTGTTTTGAATCATTTCGATGAGAGATTTCCAGATAGAGGATTCTCTGTTCAAGAGATGCTACAGATACTTAATAAACAATTAAAAAGAAGAGACGCTCAGCTTTTATTAGTATTAGATGAAGCTGATGCTCTCATAAAAAAAAGCGGTTCTAATTTAATATATAATCTTACACGATTTACAGATGAAACACTGAAATCAGATAATCCAATTTCTGTAATAATGATTTCCCAAAAAGATGTAATCTCGAAATTAGATCCAACAGTTCTTAGTACATTTAAAAGAAGTAATTTGATAATTTTAAATAAGTATACTCGTAACGAGCTATTTGATATAATAAATCAGCGAGTTGAACTTGCTTTTCACAATAAAACAGTATCATTAGACAGTATAGAGCTTATTGCTGATATATCTAGTGAATGGGGGGATGCACGTTTTGCTATAGAACTCTTATGGAAAGCTGGTATTTGTGCTGATCAGCAACACGTTCAACGAGTAGTACCAGAACATGTTCGCGCTGCTAAGGCAGAAACCTATTCTGTTGTTACCGAAACAAAACTAAAGAATCTAGGGAGACAACAACTTTTAACACTACTATCGGTTGCAAAACGACTTAAAAAAGACGATATTGCTTATGCAAATACAGGTGAGGTTGAAAAGATATATGCTATAACATGTGAAGAATACGATGAAAAACCTCGAGCTCACACTATGTTTTGGAACTATTTGAAAGAATTAGAAAATGCAGGGTTTATTAATATTAAAATTTCAG
>JAEOTG010000302.1 GCA_016839985.1 Candidatus Heimdallarchaeota archaeon
ATTCATTAAAGCAGCTATTATCAGCTTAGTAATCTCTCTTGTTTATTTGACGATTAAAATCTTATTTTTATTTATTCTGAAACAAAAAAATCTCTTCTTAAATCTAATATTATTAATTCATTGTATTGTATTTTTTATACAATTCATTATATTACTTTTTGGAAAAACATATTTTACTACTGCATATTTTCTGAATTTGCAGAAATTTATAATTTTAATTTATGGAATTATGGGATCAATTTTTTTATTTTTATCAATTTCAAGAGATTATTCTAAGAAACTCCCATACCTTTTCATAATTCAAACATTAGCTTTGTTATTTATTCCCAGTTTATTTTATTGTGTCTATGAGCCGTTTTCTAGTCATTCTATTTGTTTAGCATTTCATGATAATAGTTATTGCGATACATGGGAACTAAATATTCTCTTCTTTCGCGTGTTTCTTTTTATTTCCTTAATATTGTTATTGGTGTCTGGATTGTTGATTGTTGTTACACAAAATAAATATTATAAGCTTCATTCTATCTTGATTCTACCTCATTTTATAGCATTATTGGTGATAATAATCAACCTTTTCGGTAGAAAAAAAATTATTTACTACCACAGAGCATCAAGAATTATGTTGATTGTTAGCTCAATAATTTATCTTCTTATAATGTTTGAAATAGCATTTAGAATTTATAAGAAACCAGAAATTAGAATAAAATCAATCAAATCCATTCTAGTAAAAGAATAATTCTTGTTTTCTTGAACTATTTCTATCTTTCTTTCAGAAGCTTTATCATTTCTTCCTTTTCTGTTGTTGGTTTTTTACAGACCATTTGTTCACAAACATAAATAGTTGTTTTATCATCTATAGATTTGTAATTTTTAAGAAACTCTAATAATTCTATTATCTTTTTCTCATTCTCTTTAGATTTGAAAAGTACTACTTTATTAGGAATATATTCTTCTCTTAATGAATCAAGAATTTCTATTGATCTTTCATCTTCTTCGCTTCCAACAATTACTACTTCAAATGAAGGTCCTACAGCAAAATCCAAAGCCGATAATAGGAATGTATAAACATTAGGAATTTGTTGAACTTGTTTTGCAAAAACTTTCATTATTTTCTCAGCTTTTTCTTCAAATTCCTGATTGGATGTTATTCTTCCAATTTTAAGGAAATTTAACATAGCAACAGAATTTCCTGAAGGGATTGCCCCATCATAAATTTGTTTTTCACGAACAAGAAGCTCTTCACCATCTTCTGGAGTAAAAAAGAATCCACCATTTTTATCATCCCAGAAATATTCAATTGAGACTTCATTCAGTTTCAGTGCTTCTTCTAAATAGACTATATCAAATGTTGTTTCATACAATTCCAATAGTCCCCATATCATGAAACTATAATCATCAATACTTCCTTTGCCTAACACTTCTCCTTCTCTATATCTATGATAAATTCGTCCCTCCTCATCTCTAAGATGTTTAAGAATAAAGTCAACAGCATTTTTTGCCGCTTGCTTGTACTCATTATTCTTGAGGATCCAAGCAGCTTTAGCTAATGCAGCAATCATCAAACCATTCCAATCTGTCAATATTTTATCATCTTTAAATGGATGAATTCGTTTCTTTCTGATATTGAATAATTTAATTCTTATATCTTCTACTTTTTCCATAATATTTTCTACTTTAGGAAATTCCTCAGCAAGTTCTTCAATAGTTAATTTAGTATGTAGTATGTTCAATCCACTCTGTTTTTTTGTTGATTCATCTAGAAAGTTTCCTTCTCCTTCAATATTGTAGAATTTTATTGCAATTTCTGTTTCTTCTTTATCAAGAATTTCAGCAATTTCTTTCAGAGTCCAAACATAAAATTTACCTTCCTCTCCTTCACTGTCTGCGTCTTCAGCTGAATAAAAACCTCCTTCTGGAGATGTCATATCCCGTAAAACATATGTTATCATTTTTTCAACTGTTTCTTTATACTCATCTTTTTTTGTAGCTTGGTAAGCTTCTGTATACGCTAAGATTAGCATTGCTTGATCATATAACATTTTTTCAAAATGTGGGACTAACCATTCTCTATCAGTGGAGTATCTGTGGAATCCAAATCCAACATGATCCCAAATTCCTCCTTTACTCATTTCTTGAAGAGTGTGCTCAACTAATTTAAGAGCAAGTTTATCGTCTGTTCTTTTCCAATATCTTAAAAGAAATAATAATCTGTGAGTTGTTGGGAATTTTGGAGCAGAACCAAATCCTCCAAATTTACTATCAAATTGATTATCTAATTGATCAAAAGCTCTGACTATTAATTCCTCAGCATTATATGAAGAAGGAGTATATTGTAAACTATCTTGTAATCCTGTAGTTATATTATCAGCTGTTTGAAGAATGTTGTCTTTTTCATTGTTCCAAAGATCAATAATCTGTTCTAGTAAATCAATAAAACCAGTCATGCCAAAACGACTGTTTTTAGGAAAATATGTTCCTGCAAAAAATGGTTTTTTATCTGGTGTCATAAAAATGGAAAGAGGCCAACCACCTCTGCCAGTAATCATTTGACAGACAGTCATATAGATACTATCAATATCAGGTCTCTCTTCTCTATCAACTTTGATAGAAATGAAATTTTTATTTAATAACTCAGCAACTTCTTCATCTTCAAAAGACTCATGTTCAAAAACATGACACCAATGGCAGGTTGAATAACCAACAGACAAAAAAATTGGTTTGTTTTCACTTTTAACTTTTTTAAAAACTTCTCCTCCCCATGGGTACCATTCAACAGGATTATATGCATGTTGTATTAAGTAAGGACTTTTTTCATTAATAAGGTGGTTTGGTTTTTTCATTTCATTACAATCTAATATCTATTTTATTTCTTTAAATAGTATCTAAAGAACAAAAAATAAAGGAAGAAAATTATTCCATGATACACATTTAAATCTTTGTTTTACTCTTTAAAATGGTAAAAGGAAAATAAAAAAAAAGATAGAAAACTGTACTAAATTTTCACTCCACAATTAGTACAGAACTTAGCATTTGCTCCAACTTCATCTCCGCAATTAGGACATAATTTTGTTTTAGCAGGTTTAGTAACTTTTTCTGCAGCTGGTACAAAACTCATGACAGCTTCTTTTTTTGGAGCTGGGGGAGGTTGTGCTTTTGGAGCTTCCACTGTAACCGATGATGGAACAGGAGCAGGTCCAGGAGGACTTACAAAATCTATATCTTTAGTTAATTCCTTGTAACCTAATACTAGTAAGATATATCCTAATATAGATCCAATACCTCCATAAAGAGTAAAT
>JAEOTG010000303.1 GCA_016839985.1 Candidatus Heimdallarchaeota archaeon
CAACCAATACTAGGAGGATCGCCTTCCTTTGGAATTCTTGCTTCTCTAAATTCTTCTAATGTCTTATATTTACTCATCTCTGCAGATATAGATTTGACATAGGAATCAATATAATGTTTAAATAATTGTACTGCTTGATTTCTTTCTATTATTTCAGTTAAGACTAGTGCATTGTAGTATCTATGATATAGAAAAGATTGAATATAATTTTTGTTTGGTACTTGGAATTTATCTTTAGTCCAATTCTTTATAGAATCAATATTAAGTAATTGAAGATAAAAATTCAGACAGTTATATATTAAATCAGGATAAACTTTCAAATGAATAAATTCGTTATTTGTGTCAATTTTTTTTATATTATTTTCATCTATATATGATTGATATAGTAATTGAGTGAATTTAATATTTAATTTTGTAATGTAATTTTGTAAAATCTCTGGGTTCTCCTTCTTAATGAATCCTATCAGATAATTCAATCTTTTTAAGACAGTTTTCTTTGCAAATTCAAGAGGTTGCAGTTCTTGTAAGTTATCAAGATCACTAATATTATATTTTCCTGTTCTAAAGGCTTCCATTTCTTATTCCTCCAAATCTTTCCCCATATTTTTTGTAAATTCTAAATACGGTTGTTCAGAATCTGGATAAACATGATTATTCCAATATAATTCGTCACAGAAATCATTATGATGTAAGGTTTGTGTTTTTCTCATTTGAATTGTATAACCTTCATTGCTACTTGGTGAATCTCTCAAATAACATGAACTAAGATATGCAATATCAGGATCATCAAACTCTTTGAGTACTTCATGTACAATACATCTGTCGAATCTGTATATCTCCTTGTAATCATCATAGATTCCAAGTGTAAAATCTGCAACACCAAATTTCTTATAGTGATCGAGTATAAAATTCCTTGAGTCAATTCGAGTTAGAGTCAGAGGATCTGCTGGCTGATTTATAGATTCCTGTTCTTTCATTTCTTTGATTAAACATTCAACAATTTGTTTGTATAGTTTTATACATTCTTCTTTTCCTAATATATCCTCAATGGCTTTGACTCTATAATAAGAAAGGTGTCTTCCTGCTTTTCTGATATTGAAATATAACAGATTATATTTCTCCTTGATATTATCAAAATCTTCTGAAAGTTCTAATGTTCTACAAAGGAAATTAATTATTGTTTCTTCTAATTCAGGGTATTTCTGAAGCAAAGTAAGATTCTTTTCTATTAATTTGAAATCAAAAATACTAATGTTATATAGAGATTCTTTTAATTCACTCTTTAATCTGTTCTGTAATGCAGATAAATAATCATCTAACTTATCTGCTTTTAGTTCTTTGAAATATTTGATTACTGAATCAGTTTCCTTGAAGCATTTCTGAATAAACTCATTAAGCTTGATTTCTTGTTTGGATACTTTATTAAAGAAACTATGGTTGGTAATTTTCATTTTAGCACCCCGATTTTTGTTTTCATGAATCTTTTCCCATTTTTTCTGCAAATTCTAAATACGGTTGTTCTGCATCTGGATAGACATAATTGTTCCAATAAAATTCATCACAGAATTTAGCATGATGTAGTGTCTGTGTTCTTCGAAGATGGATTATTCTTCCTTCATTAAATTCTGGAATATCTGCTAGATAGCATGAACTTAAGTAGGCTATATCTGGATCATTAAATTCTTTCAAAGCTTCTGGAGTTAAGCAACTATCAAAACGGTAAACTACTTTATAATCATCTATTATACAAGAAGTTAAATCTGCAAGCCCAACTTTACACCATGCTTCTATTGATTTTTTATTAGAATCTAGAATGGTGACAGTTTTGGGATCCTCAGGTTTTTCTGTTTCATCTTTGGACCTATATTCTCTTATTATCATTGGAGCTATTTGTTTATAGATTTCAGTTCCCTCTTCTTTTCCATAAATATCTACTAAAGTTCTTACTAGATAATATGAAGTTCTTTCTGCTGCTTTTCTTAAATTGAAATATAGTGATTCTATTTCTCCTTGTTCATTCACATAATCTTCAGGTAAATCTAAAGTCTTACAAACGAAGAGAAAAACTAATTTCTCAAAATCAGGGAAGTTAGGTAAAATTGTTAAATCTTCTCTAATTAAATCCCAGTTAAAAGCATCTATATTAAAATCATAATTACCAATAACTTCACTGAATTTATTATTTAAATTTGAGATATAGATGTTCAAATCATCAGATTTGAGTGTTTTAAAAAATTTAAGAACGTAATCTACTCTCTCTAGTCTTCCTTTTATGAATTCTTCTGGTGTAAATTTTTCTTTTTTTGTTAAACTGAAGCATTTATAGTTTTTAATTTTCATTTGAATTTACTCCTTCTTTAATTCTCCTTATTTTTTCCCATGTTTTCTATAAAATCTAAAGATGGGTGTTCTGTATTTGGATGAACATAGTTGTTCCAATATAATTCATCGCAAAAGGGGGCATGATGGAGAGTTTGAGTTCTTCGCATGTGGATTGTTCTACCTTCATTAAATTCAGGTACATCTCCAATATAACATGTGGCAAGGTAAGCAATATCTGGGTCATTAAACTCCTTCAATACCTCTGGAGTTAAACAGTTATCAAAACGATAAATAATCTTATAATCATCGAAAATGCAAAATGAGAAATCAGCAAGACCAATTTCACACCAAGATTCTATTGATCTCTTATTGGAATCTAGAATAGTAACAGTTTTGGGATCTTCAGGTTCTTCCTGTTTTTCTCTAACTTTTCTTTCCTTTAATAGATGAGGAACGATTTGTTTGTAGATTTCAGTTCCTTCCTTTTTACCATATATATCAATAAAACTTCTAACCAGATAATATGAAATAGTTTCTCCTGCTTTGATTCTATCATAAAATGATAGTGTTATTTTTCCTTGTTCACTTTTATAATTTGCAGGTAGTTTCAGTGTTTTACACATATAATGATAGACTGATTCTTCAAGTTCAGGATAGTCAGGGACTAGTTCAAGTCCTTCTCTTATAACTTCCCAATCAAAAGCTTCTGTATCATACTTGAAATTAAGCACTTCAGCATCTAACTTGCCTTTTAGCTCTGTTACATATCTGTTCAAATCTTCTGGTCTTATACTTCTGAAGTATTTCATCACTGAATCTATTCTATTAAATCTTGCTTTGATATTATCAACAGGACTTCCTTCTCCCTTCTTTTCTAAACTGAAACATTTGTAATTCTCTATTTTCATTTATTTTCACCTTTCTTCTATTCTTTCTAATTTGAAAACAACAGGTTTGGTTCCATCTCTGCATGTTGTATAAGTTATTCTAGGTTCTGTATGAGTAAAATCTCCACCAAGAGACAGAACAGACAAATCCTTCCATAGATCCATCCACGCCCAAGAACAAGGCCAATCAGTTGGTAAATCTATGTAAACATGATCAATAATTATTTCCTCTCCTTCTTTGAAATGGGGACATATAGTTGATTTTCTACCATCTGGGTAGTAATGCTCATGACCAAAAACTTCTTCCGAGCTGAATTTTCTAACAATTGTTATCTTTACAGGATAATTTTTAGACATTTAATTTCACTTCTTTTTGGATTTTCATAAAATTCTTCAGTATATGTCAGTCTTAACTGATTCAATAGATTAAAAAACTACACACTTATTAATCTTTCTCTTTTTTTGAGACAGTATTCTCATTAAATAAGAAATATCACCAATATTTGAGAAAAGATTACATTAGAGAAAAAGTTATTTAATTCAATGATTATTGTTTATGATGGTTCTCTTTGATAGGTGGTATAGATCTGATGCTAGTCTTAAAGATGATCCAGATGATGAACTAGTAAATTTACTTAAGGGGGAGAGAGTAGGTAAAGCATTGGATTTAGGATGCGGTCAAGGAAGAAATACATTATATCTAGCAAGTTTAGGGTATGAGGTCGTAGCAATTGATAAATCAAGAGTCGCAATATTACAGCTGATGGAACATGGAAAAGTTCTTGGATTCAATATAGAATGTGAGACTTGCTCTCTTCTTGATTTTCAATTTGGAGAACAGTTTGATTTGATTGTATTTAGTTATGTCCTTCACTTCATTTTACAGAGACCAGAACAAATAAGCATCCTCTACAAGATCATGGATTATACAAAAACCAATGGTATAGTCTTCATTAAAGTTCCATTAACTGAGATGATGTTTGAAAGCTTATGTTTGAAAAAAGGATTACTAAACAGAGTATTTACACATTCAAATTATGATTGGGAAATCATAGAGGATTATGTTAAGCTTACAGGAGACAAGAAAGATTTTGAAGTGAATGTGTTTATAGCTAGGAAAGTTGGATGAATCAAAAACAATTTTTAATCTTCTTCTAAAGAGAAGGGATAACTCCTAAGAAGATACCATAAATTATTCCTGATAAAACTGCTGCTATTGGGAAAGTTATTATCCAGCTCAAAACTATCCTTATGAAAGGTTTTCTCTCAGGACGTTCCCCTTTCACTAATCCTGCTCCTACTACTGAAAAAATTAAAACATGACTTCCAGATATGGGAAAACCAAAAATAGTTGCTAGAAAAATTACTATACTTGTTGATAATTCAATGCTGACAGCATCTGAAGGTTTTATTGCAATGAGATTATTCCCTACATTCTTTATCACATTTTTTCCAATTATTACTAAACCAGCAGCTAGAACAACTCCAGTTGCTAATATAAGATAGATGGAATTATCAGCTGAAAATTGTCCTGATTCTATTAATCCGTACATGATACCTAATGCATTAGCTGAATCATTTCCCCCTCTACTAATTTGTGTCCATCCAATAATTCCAATTAGAAGGAAACCAAAAATTCTTTCTATTTTCTCAGTTCGTTCCAATCCTTTTTGGAATTTTGATAGTATTTTTTCTATTATGATTTTAAATAGAGCAGCTCCTAACATACCAAGAACTGGTGATAATACCCATCCTAAAGCTACTTCACCAAGTTTACTCCAATTCATCGAACCAATGAAAGAACCCTCTGCTTGAAAACTCCACATGATTGCAACCCCAAAAACAGCTCCAACGACTGAATGTGTTGTTGAAATTGGTGCTCCTGTTCGTGATGCAACTACTAACCATATAGTTGTGCTGATTATAACTGCAAAAAGCATAAAAACATTATATTCCACGGATTCTCCTAAAAGATTTTCTCCTATCGTTTTCCCAACACTTTCTGATAGAAACATTACTCCTACAAATGATAATATAGCACCAAGTCCTATTGCATATTTTGTTTTTACAACTCGACTACCAACCAACGTTGCCATTGTCTCATCATTTGCACCTATGCCAAAAGCTAGAGCAATCATCAAAACTAAGAGAACAATGATTAAGGGATCCATTGGTTATTCTACTCCATTTGTTGAAAGTTCAGAGTGCATATTTATTGATTAAAACAAAAACTCTATCTGCAAAAATCTCTGCTCTGTCAGCTGCTTCCATTAAATATTTGATTAAAGTTTCAACATATCTAAAAGACATAAAATCATCATGAAAATGGTAGTTCATTTTTTGTAATTCCCATCTCTTTTCTCTAACAATTCGTCTTAAATCAGTAATTTGAGTAATATTTTTTTTCGCTTTCTCAAAATCATCAAGAACATTTAGTACCATTTCATGAACTTTTTCACCTATTTGTTCATTTAAAATTGCAAGCTCTTTGATACCATTTTGTAAAGGTTCTTTAATTTCTGTTTTATACAAAAGGAGTTTTTGTGCGACCAATTCTATTTGATCAGTAATTTTATCAATATTTTCAACTACAAATATTCGGTCTGAACGAGAAAATACCATAGTTTCACGTGAAAATATTCTTGCAAATATCTCTTCTTTAATTCGGTCTTGTTTTTTTTCAATAGCTATAGTTTTATCAGCTTCTTCTTCAGCTAGCTTGAAATTACCTTCAACATATGCCAAAACAGCATTTTTCATCATACTGAATGCTTCTTTTGTTAAAACGCTAAGTTCTATAAACAACTCTCTCAGGCTTTTTCCTTTTTTCTTCCTTGAAAAAATCTCAATCACCTTAATAATTTAAAGAAAAACAATGATATTAAGTTTTCTAGAAGCCATTTTAAGAATTTAATAATTGTAGAAAAATAGAGATGTTTACACCAGTTTTTATCATGTTATAAAATTTAAATATTAGTTTAATTATTTTAAGAATATGACAACTACAATGGAAGTTGATTTGAACAAAGAGACATTTATGCCATTCTGGATAAGGGTATATAATGTCGTACTTGGATTAATATTATTTGGTGGTACAG
>JAEOTG010000304.1 GCA_016839985.1 Candidatus Heimdallarchaeota archaeon
GGGAAAAACATCAATCGCCATGAGGCAAGCTCAAAATTCATTCCCAGAGTCTCATCAACCAACCCTTGGTTCTAACTTTTTTATTTGGAACACACAGATTGCTGCACAAGACATAAGACTCATAATAGCTGATTCAGGCTCTCAAGAAAGGTTTTACTCCATTCTTCCTAAATATTTTCAAGGTTCATTTGCAGCTGCTATTGTTTATGATATAACAGATAAAGAGAGCTTTGAAAGAATTGATTTCTGGATAGAAAAACTGAAGGATGGTGTAGGAGATATACCATTCATTATTGTTGGTAACAAATTAGATCTTGAGTTAGATAGAGTAATTTCAAAAGAAGAAGGAGAAAAATATGCAGAAGGATTAGGTACTGAATACTTCGAAGTTTCTGCAATGAAGAAAACAAACTTGAGTCAAATGTTTACACAATTAGCAAAAATAGTCATTAATCAAGAAAAAAATATCGAATGAAATAAATTTTACTAATTTGAGGAGAATCAAAGATGGAAGAGCTAGAAAAAATGGAAAATCTCTCTACTAACTTACTAATTACAAGTATCCCCTTAGGTGAGGTAGATTTAGGACTTTTCACTACTGTAATAATGACAGGGGAAGAAGTAACACAAAATGTTTCAACAGTTATGCAACTTGAAGAAGCTAAAGAGAGTATTAATATTCTAGATGAGTTTCCTGATGAAGAGATTATTTTCAAATCCTCAAAATATGATTTTTTGGATACATCTGAATATAAAAGAAAAACTCCCAGTCTTTATATTATTAAACAGGATTACAATGAAATTTCTTTGCTTAATATCTTAATTAGTCCAATTTCTGAACTAAATTTAACAAAAACTTCTGAGGTTATTGATTACATAGCTCAATCAGTTGCTGGTGTTTTTAGAAGAACTGAAGTATTAAGAAACGAAGATAGTTTAACAGAAGATGAACAACAAAACGAGTTAAGAAAGAACCTTAAGGATTTAGTTGAATTTTACCAATGGCAGATATTAGGTGAAGAAAGTCTTCAGAAGAGCACAGATCAAGGAGCTCAAGCTCCAATGATAACAAACTCCTTACTACTAAAAGCAGAGATTATCAGAGATCAAGTTCAATGTATGGGGAGTTGTAGCAAGACATTTAGCAAGGAAACAGCTCCATCAGGAATTCAATGTGAGTGTGGAGGAGAGATAGTAATTACACCACCTTCACTAAATTTATCGAAGGTTTCTTTTGTTTACCCAGAAGGATTAAAAGAAATAATTAATGATAACGAATCTATAACTCCAGAAAGTTTATTGAAATATGCGAAAGAATCTATTATGTCTCCTAAACTATTGACTTCATTAAACCAACTTTCCTCACTTAAGTTTCATGAATTTATCTCGATACCATCAATGATTGGATACAAATCAAAACTGACTAATGATCTCATTAATGTTCATTTCAATTATTTCTTAAGCAATGATGATGAGATATATATTTTCGCTTGTAAAACTGATACTAGATATAGTGATCAAAGACTTGTTTCTGCTATATCTTTGCCAGTCATTATAGGAGCGTTTCAATCAAATTTCCAAGGAGAAAATAACTGGAAAGAGGTTATACAAAGATCTGAATTAAAGGAATGGATAACTACTCCATTTGTGAAAATAAAAACATTGAATCAATTTTCATCTTTATCAGAAATCTTAGCACTTGAAATTAGAAGTGATAACAATGAGTGATGAAATTAAAGAAACACAAACCTTCTTTTACTCCCCAAAAGATGTTGTTGACGTAGTAAGTGAGTTTCAAAAACTCTTTTCTAAACTAGAATCAAATATTAAGCATTTCATTGTATCTCAACCAACATTCCTAATTGAGCTGAGGAGGAAAATTAAAACAGAAATAGGATTTCTTTCACCACAAAAGAAAGATATGGCATTGTCTATTTTTGGAATAATTGTTACAGAAGACATAATAAAAAAATATGAACCCATTTTCTTTGCTGAGGATATTTCAGCTTTGATGGATGCTACAGAGAAGAAAACATCTTGTACTGATAATGAATTCATTGGACTATTAGCATCATTCTTGAATAGTTTAAAGACTGTTACTCATTCAATTACCATAATAATAAACAACTTTATTTCATTGAAGAGCTTAAACCTCGAAGATAAAATAACAAAACAGATTCTACTACAAAGACATTTCTCTGCAGCTTTAACTGAAGCTAACCTCTGTTTTGAAGTAGGAGAATTCAAAATAGATTTACGTTTCATTATTTCCATATTTGCACATATTGTTGAGAAATTATTAGAAGAAAATGAAATTATTGAAAAAGCAAAATCTGCAGGCATGATATACGAAGAGATAATTAAAAAATACCCTTTGAAAGAGGGAGAAGATATTCTTTATGACATAATCAAGATTAATATAATTGAACCGTATTATGATTTGATTTCTCAAGCTTTTGAATCAAAAATTCAAAAAAGAGTAGAGGTAATTTATAAGCAACAAGCTGAGATTCAAAAAGAATATCAAAAATCAGCAGAACAACAAACAGATCAAGGCAGAATTGAACAAATATTAGCTGCTATTGAACAAGCACTTTATGAAGTGATGAAAATTCAAAGAGAAATGACAGAAGTTAAACGTCAAAGCCTAGAGAAAAACATTGAGAAAGTTATGCGAAGATTGGCTATTGAAGAGTTTGGAGTTCAAGATATTGCAGATCAACAGAAATATATGCAATATGTTTTAGATACTTGGTTTAGTATTTTTGAGGAATACCCACAGATGTGTTTACCTCTAATAGATGTTAAACAGTATACAAAATTTATTTCAGATCCTGAAGAATATATTGGTGAAAATAAACAAACTATAATTCAACAACTTCAATTCAAGATTAGAAGACATACTAAAGGTGAAAGATTCACTCCAAGTAATTTAGCAAACGCTTTTTCCCTTATAATTTATGAAATAGCTACAAATTCTTCCGTACTAACACTTACTTTTGATAAATAAGAATAACTCCCTCCTTCGCATTTGGTTATACTGCCTCAAGAAAAAATACTTAAAAAAACTTCGATTGAAGAAGAAACTGCCTAGACAACAAAAGAAAGATAAACTTTTATCATAGAAATTATCTGATTTCTTGATGAGTGAAGATATTGAATTCAAAGAGATGAGGGATTTTGGAGATTATCATCTTCTAGAGGATATTCAAGAAGATGCTTGGGGGATGCCAGTAAGAGAATTAGTCCCA
>JAEOTG010000305.1 GCA_016839985.1 Candidatus Heimdallarchaeota archaeon
AAGCAATAAAAACAAGAAACTTTTAGAAGATTAAAATGGCAAGCTATAAGTATACTTTCAAGATTCTACTCCTAGGAGACGGAGCAGTAGGAAAAACAAGCTTAGTTCAAAGATTTATACACAATAAATTTCAAGCAGGATACCTTATGACTATAGGAATGGAACCATATTCTAGATTTGAAACCATAAAGGATACTCGTATTTGCTTGCAGCTTTGGGATATAGCTGGACAAGATCGTTTTGCTGCTATGAGGCAGATTTTTTTCAAAGGCAGTCTTGGTGCTCTTGTAACATATGATATGACCCGAAGACAATCATTTGAGAATCTTAAGACTTGGATAAAAGAAGCTAAAACTGAAAGTCCTCGAATTATGTTGATGCTTGTAGGAAATAAGATCGATTTGGAGGATTTACGTGATGTCTCGACCGAAGAAGGTAGAAAATATGCCGAAGAATCAGGGTGTATTGGATTTATAGAAACATCTGCAAAAACAGGAGATAATGTTGCTGATGCGTTCCTTACGATGGGTGAGGAAATTCTCAAGAGTATAGAAAATAGAGAATAAAACATTTCTTAACTTCTTTATTATTAAATCATATTTAGGAATTAACCCATAGTCAACTTAGCTTCAGCTAATTGTCTTCTTATACGTCTTGAACTAATAATTTTCCCTTTTTCATCATAAACAAAAGGAATCACAAGAATTAAAAGTTGGTCCAAACCGTTTATAGTTCTTAATTTATTTATATCAACAGCTGTTGGGTAAGTTTCTTCTGTGACAATAATTCCCTCAGCATCAGGTGAGTTTAAGGCAAATCCATATCTGTGCTTGATAGTTATTATTTCTATTTTTTTGCACCCTCTCTTAATCAAATATTCTTTCAGAAATTGTTCCCTATCTTCATAAGGTTGCATAAGTTCTACATTTGGATCACTTTTTCGAAGACTCTTTGCGAATTCATCAGTAGTCAAACCAATTCTTACGAATTCAGCAAAACTCATAGCAGCTTCAAGGAGAGCTTTATGACCATCATGTAAATAATCAAATGTTCCACCAAGTATTACTTCGTCTAACCATGGCATTTATTCAACCTTCAAGTTTCTAAAAAAACACTTTGCTTTAAGTTTTCCTAAAAGGTTATGAAAGAAAGTGTATGGTGCCGCGAGCCGGACTCGAACCGGCGTCTAGGGAATATTGCTCCGGAGATCCACAATCCCCAATACTAAACCGCTATACTATCGCAGCACGGTTATTTTCCTACTTATTTTTTTTGTTTTTAAAAATTGTTGTAGAATACTATCTTTCTAATGGGAATTATTTTTCGTTTCAACTTCTTAACTAATTAATGTTCTATTTTCTCAATAAGAAGATGCTAATCAGCATATACAACTGAAAGAGTTTTATCTATTATTTCTATTTTCTTTCCTTCTATTTCAGTTATATTTGTAAAATAGCATGGTAATCCTCTAGCAGTTAAGATATCAGAACCTTGCATTAAATGGAAATGAAGGTGTGGTGCAGAAGAATTACCAGAGTTTCCTAAAAGTCCTAGAATTTGTCCTTGTTTGACTTTTTCTCCTTTCTTCACTTTGATACTATTTGATATTAAGTGAGCATAAAAAGAACATTCATTTCCAGAATGCTCTACAACAACGAAATTCCCTGAGAATAGAGGTTTGTATCCATATTGATTGATTATTTCTCCCATCTTTTCTTCAGGTAATAGTTCACCAGCTGAAGGATTATCAGGTATTTCATTGAAAACATCTACGACTTCACCATCAGCAATTGCAATTACTTCTTTACCATAGAAACAAAAAAATTCATTTTTGTTTCCTTTGGGAGGAATAAAAAACATATTTTCATCCAATTGCCCTAAATCAAATCCAAACTCCTGTGAGTGCATTCTTCTATGCTCGTATGGATTATCAAATGCATTAATAGCAATCCAAGCTCCCTTGAGTGGGAAGATATATTGATTTTTGTTTTTATATTGAACTAGAGGTATTGTACAAACTTCCATTTTTTCTTTTTCCTCCTCAATATAAATTACTGTCAGAACTAGCTCATCCACAGGATTTATATCCATATGTGTAAAATACTCTAATCTGAATCCAGTCTCATGTTTAGGTTCTAGAATATTTGAAGAATAAAATTCTTTTTTCCAGAATTCATCTACCCCCATGAACATTTTTGCGAAATCTGGATTAACTAATCTTTCAAGAGTTTGTTTTACATCCTCAGATTTCTCTTTAATCATCTCTTCATCGAAGATGATTGTTTTAACACAATTATTGTTTCTTTTAATTTCAAATTTATATTTTATTAGTCGAATTGAATTATCAGAATTGTTTTTGATTCTTACTGCTCTTAGGAAAAAATTCGATTCCAATCTGTTGATGTTTTCCAGTTTTCTAATACAATTAATTAAGTATTCAGAAGGGAGGTATGTGATATCCATACCATTAATAAACTATTTATTATTTAAATTACACCTATTGAAACTACAAGTGAATTTTAAGTGAATGCTCTAGAAAAGAAAATTTTAATATGACAGGATGATAGAATCAAATCATGAGTAAGGGTAAGCTGATTGTGCAATTACACAATTTCAGCAGTATCAACTTGTGTAGAGATTTCACTAAAATAGCTCTTGGACTAGGGGCTAGAGATATTATTTTTACAAAAGCAGTTGGAACTGGTGCAACATCAGGAGTGCCAGTAGCTCAAAAAATGGCTCACTCCAAGCAAGCTAATGTTCTATACTTACAGGATATTTCTGATTCCATAGAAATTTGTTCCCCAGATGAAATTTATCTATTTATCAAAAAACCATTCTCAAAAGAGATTTTTGATGCAAAAAAAATAAGTAACTCTTATAGTGAAGGAAAAACAATTCTTCGTGTATTTGGGGGATCTGATCCAGGTTTAACCAAAAAAGAATTAGATACTGGGATACCAATCTATTTCGGAAAAATAAATGACATTGGATGTTTAGGTGAACTAGTTTTATCATTATACTTAATTCGTCAAGAAATAGAAAAAGAGTAAGAGATAACGTTAAAGTATATCTTCATCTTCAATCATTAATCTAACTAGATTTGAAAATGATTTTTCAACATTTGTTCCATCTTTTGCAGATGTAAAGAGAAACTCTGTTTTCTTATATTTACTTACTAAATCTTGAAGATCTTTTTCTGACACACTCAAATCAGCTAAATCACATTTATTAGCAAGAAAAATGATTGGTTTTTCTCCAACTTCATTATAAAAAGACTCAACCCATGAGGGAATGTTATCAAATGTTGTTCTATTGGAAGCATCACAAACAGCTAGAGCTCCACTGCTACCAAAGAAGTATTTACTACGAATTTGTTTGAACACTTCTTGACCACCAATATCCCAAATTTGTAGAGTTACATTATGAGTAAGGTATTCTACATTTTTTTTCATAATTGTTGTTCCTAAAGTAATCTGATAAGATGGATCAAATAAATTTGTCACAAATCTTCTTACTAAGGATGTTTTTCCTACCCTTGCATCACCTATTAATCCTATCTTAATTGTTGAATACGTTTTTTTCGACAATTAGTTCACATACTCCAGAGATTGATTCTTAATGATATGATATTCTAAACTCTATATTAACTCTACGAATGGAACATAGCTGCTCCATATCCAACAACTTGAGCTTTCATACCTGAAACATCACCAGAAGTTGCGTAAGTGAGGATTCTACCTTTAGTTCTATTCATTCTTTTTGCTGCTTCAATTGTTGTAGCAATTGGACCATATCCACACATTGAAACATTCAACTCGTATTTTAAATCATACATACCTTTTATATCTAAATTGGCAATTTTCTCAAGAACTTTGTTATCTTGATTTGAAGCTACATCTTGATGTTCATAGTGAGTAAAATCACTACTAGCGATGACAGTAACACTTTCATTTTCGCATGCTTTACTAATTAGTTCTCCTAACATAATTGCAGCATCCATCCCTTGATTCAATAATGAAATAGGGATAAATTTGATAGGTTCTTTATAGATAAATTGAAGGAAAGGCAGTTGAACCTCGATAGAGTGTTCTCTAGCATGTGCTCTATCATCTCTTGTGATTATGTGGCT
>JAEOTG010000306.1 GCA_016839985.1 Candidatus Heimdallarchaeota archaeon
AATATGGATACAGCTGATTAGATCTCATTTTTCAAAATCATTTTCTACAATTCTTGCTAATTTGTTTTTTTCTGTATGAGTAAAATAATGTCCTAAAGCCAGTTTATACATATTTATCATTGTTTGTTGAAAATTTTCCTCTTTCAACCACTTTCCAAAAGCTAGTAAATCCTCAGTACTTGAAAAGTCAATTTTGTCATGCCCTCGGTGTTTGTGTAGGAAATTCTGATACTTCTTTAACATCTTTTTATAGATATCAACTCCCCTTGGACTACGCTTTTTCTTTAGTAAATACTCTCTGAAGCCTTCTTCATCCATTTTCCTAATTCCTAATCTATTATTCTTGATTTCAAATGTTTAGCGATATTTATAGCTTCCTCCGCTTCTTTTTCTACTGGTGGCCATCCATCAAAATCATTTTCTTTAATATGTTTTGATAACTTCTGAATTATTTCTTCAGATGTGGAATTGGCGATTTTTTCAAGAGTATCGTAACCTGCATTATAAAACAATCTAGCTCTTTTTCTTTTCAAACCAGGGATTCTTGTTAATTCAGCTAATTTTGTTAACTCCGTTATTTCTTCTACAGGAACTTCAAGAACCTCTGCTAATGATTCTCGCTTTTCTTTTGTATTTCCATATTCTAACATTCTTTGAACATTATCTATTCCCTTCTGTTTAAGAAACCATGCAGTCCATCCATGACTACCTAAGATTCTGAAAAGTTCTAATGGCTTATCTGTTCTATCCCACATGATATCCATTGCTTTAGCTTTCAGATCATATCTTTTTAAGAACTCAAAATATATTCCAATTCCTTTGCAGCATGACACTACTCTTTGAGATTCGCTCTCTTTTAACCAGTTAATAAAATCCTCAACATCTTCTGGTTTAGCTTCATTACAATTTTTGATTTCTTTGAACTTGTGTAGATAATCTATTAACAACTCTAAATCCTTAAGATATCGATCTAAAGTCTTTGTAGAAGGTTTTTTATTATACTTCAAGAAATGAAGGTATTCTTCATTCATTACATCCACACAAAAGATATGTGATTTTTTTACTATAAAAGATTAGTTTTTTCAGAATAAAATAGGAAGGATTGAATTCATCAATCCTTATTTAATCTTTCATTTATCTTCTTGATACTTTCTGCTTCATCTTCTCGTTCTAAGGCTCTTAACATATTTTCCAATTGATTCAAGTTATATTTACTCAGATACCTATGCTTAGGTTCTTCTTCTGCTAATTTAGTTATTTCTTGAACTGGATTCTCATATCTGAAAGTCTTAACATTACCTCCAATTAATAGATAATCTTCTTTAAACTCATATCCATTTCCACTGAAGGTAAAAAATAGATTTGGTTTGACATTACTCTCAACTAACTCTGTTTCATTAAAATTACTTTTCTTAATCAGATGATGTTTGTTGCTTGTTACAACAAAATAGCTTCGTTCGATCCCATAGAAGTAACATAAATAGAGTCCTTTGTATTTATTCCATCCTTCTTTTGATTGTTCTGGTATCTCTTTGAAATTTCCTAAGTATTTAGCTGTCCACCACCCATGGTCAATGTGAAGGAATACTACTTTTTCTGGCGTATTTTGTTCATTCATCTCAAATCTAACTACAAGTAATCTCTCAGTACTAAACTCTAAATTACTATGAGGAGTAAGCTTGTGAGAATCTAGATGCAATGTACCCTCTTTGATGCGAACTTTGATATCTGAACCTCCTACACTTGAATAATGACCTTCAAGTTTTCTTAACTCATCAAATTTAATTTCTACAGCTGGATCTTCTCTTCTATCTACCTTCTCTTTTTCTTTTATCTCGACATCTAACTCTTCAAGCATGGATCTTAGAGTTTCTATTGTTAATGGTGTTATAGGATCATTATATTCGTCATTTGAATGCATCACTATACCTATATCATACTCAGGCACAATTACCATAGTTGTTCCATATCCAAAAGCTCCTCCAGGATGATGGAAAACTCTTACTTCTTCGTTAATGCTATTAAGAAACATCCCTAAACCATAGCTAGAGAATCTTGATACAGCTCCATCAAAATAACCTTCACTATAGTCACCTTTGAACATCTCTTCTAAATATTCTTCTTTTACTATTGTTTTACCATTAATCTTTCCCTTACCCAACAAGAATCGTGCAAACGTTGCTAGATCTTTGATTGAAAGAAAAGGTGCTCCTGCTCCATAATCATGACTGTTACGTATGATAGCTTCATACTGACCAAGTTGTCCTTTTGCTGTATTCTCTTCCTTAAAAGCTTCTTCCCTCTCATAAATTATTGAAGTTATTCCTAGAAGATTAGTAAAACTTTCCTTGACAAAATCTGGGTAACTCTTTCCACTTGCTCTAGAAAGACCATAAGCTGCTAGATCGAAAGCAAAATTAGAATATCGAGCTCTACTTCCAATAGGAAAAGTTAACCAACATCCTTGTAGACTCTCAATCTTTTCATCAAATGTTGGATCATATTCCTCTCCATTTTCATCGAATCCTCCTCCTGGTGGTCCTTCACTTGGTAATCCGGAGGTGTGTGATAGTAAGTGTCTGAAAGTTATTTTCTTGTGAGCTTCTTCTTCATGAACACTTTGCACAAAAAACTCTGGATAATATTTAACTAGAGGATCATCAAGTTTGATTACCCCATCTTGTGCAGCTTTCATAGCTACTGCAGCGACTATTGATTTGCCTGTTGAAGCATATGCAAAGCGTGTGTTTTCATCTACTTCTCTAGTTTTCTTTCTATCTGTATAACCAAAACCTTTCATCCAGATGATTTTTTCACTTGAAAATAATGCAACTGATAATCCGGGAACACCTGATTCATTTACTAGCTTATTGCATTTTTCTTCAAGCATATCGATTGTTTTCTTGAAACTTAAACTGCTGTTTTGCATTATATTTACCTCTTTCCTAAGAGTAAAAGTAGATTCTATTGAACCTTTATAAATATAATGGAATAATATTATCAAATAAATTAATCTTTGATTTTTTAGATAAAACCTTATTTAAATTTATGGTGTTTTGCATTTTATCAAAAAAACTAATCTTTATTAGATGAAGCAAAAAATTTATTCATTAAAACTCGTATAATACTTTATTAAAAATGAATTCATCTTCAACGAAAATCCCAGTAGCTGAACTAGTTTAAACTATGTTACTTCTTATACTATCAAGTAATTCTTTGAGTTCTGTCATTTTGAACATATTCCATAATCCTTCAAGCTTTTCGCAAGAATATTCATTGCAATGAGCACAATTTTGGACTCCCTTCTCTAATCCACATATTCTTACTTTGCAGATGTTACAATGTGTGAATAGTACTTTATCAAGTGTTATACAACCATCACAATTAATCTCTTCAGGTTTTATCGGTTCTTCTGGTCCTGACCATTTTTTAGCTGTCTTTTCTCTAAGTTCTATATCATCAGTTCTTTTAGCAATATATGCTGGACATTCTATACAGTTTATACCACAAAATGATATTAATGCTTCTTGAGTCATATCATTTAGAAGGAGATATTTTACTATTTAAAGCTTGATGGATTTCATTACTTTGAATTAGTTATTTCTAATTCATCACATAGGTTCTGTATGATTTCTGCATACCTATCTTCTGGGAGTAGATACATAATCACGATAATTTATTCATATTATTATAAACTTAATGTACAATCATTTAGGTAAGATTAGTAGGAAAAAATATCAAATAAAGACAATATATCCAGTACACGGGAATTCTTTCTCTTTAGAGATATTTCTGTAGAGACATTAGTAACTTATCATTTGTAGAATGTTAAGTATCAATAATACAGCTGCAGAAATTAATAGGGTTCCAAACAGCATTACAAAATTCCATTCCTTTTTTTGTCCATAATATCCAGTTGCGTTGATTACTGCATATATGACCATCCCCATTGCTACAATAAATAGAATACTAGCCCATATTACGTCCATAAGGAGAAGAATCCCACTGATGATTGATAGAAATCCTGTAATATATTCTGCAATAATGTGGAACGTAATATCTATTGGTGCAGTGTTAATTTCAGGAACCTGTTTTTTAACAAGTAATAGAATCCATATACCAATCATTCCTAGACCAACAATTAAAGAATAAATTCCACTGATTGTTTCTAAAATCATACTATAATCACTTCATAACTTTATTTCGTATTTTATTTTATTATGTTTTTTTATCTAATAATACAAACAACAGGAATTATATCTTAAAATAATTTAAAATTAAATCATAAAATTGTTTTAAAGCTTCAGAACCTTTTTCTGAAGTTTTATAAGTTGAAAAATTATCTATTTCTTGAATTAGTAATTTTCTTGATGTAAGGAAATCTAATTCTTGTTTTATTTTGCTTGTTTTTAAATTAATTTTTCTCATCAACCAGCTTTGGGTTCTTGATACCCATAAACATGCTTCTAGTATCTCTATCCAAATTTCATATTTATTCCTTCTTTGAGTTTTTTGTTTTCTCTTGTTATTTTTTTCATGTTCTTCTGGCATTTATTCTCCTCTTACATTTCAGTGGATAGATGTTGTTCTTCTAGTTCTTTTCCCCATTTTTCAAACTCTTTGTAAACATTAAACCACAATCTCAAACTTCTTGATATTTTGATCCAAATGAAGCCTATTATTCCCCAACAGAGTGCTATTATTATAAGAATTACATAGTACCAAATGGAAAAATCAATGTAAAATAAGAATATTGCTAGAACCAAAGGGATAAAGATTCCTAGTACAAAATTTAGAATTAGTTTTGTTTTCATAACACTCTGAATGGCTTCATTATCTATATTCTTACTAATTTTCTTTTTTCTCTTCTTAACAAGATAACATAGAAAATAATACAATGAGCTAATATAATGTGAAATGCCTTGAATCAAGTAATCATTCTCATTCTCCGCTTTTTCCTCACTTTCCTTAACTATCTCTACCTTTCTATAATTTACGTTAATTTCTCTTAGGAAAGGGAAATCATATCTTATTAAATCAAGTAGGATTATAACACTAAAGAAGAAAAATTCAGCTATATACACATGTCTAAGATTGTCATTAATATCTGCTAATGTTAATATTAAAATGAAATAAACAATTACGAATAAAAACGCTAATACACCAATAATTAGTTGCATATTAATTAAGTTGTTAGTTTTTTTAATCTGATGGATTATTCTAAATTGTCTCTCTTGAAGTTCTTTTCTTGTTACTATTTCATTCATTTCATTCACAATAAAACTATCTTAGGGCTATTTATAAGGAAATATGGGCTTAAGTTCCATAGTTTAGAAACCTTTGTTTTTTGTAGAGAAGAGGATACCTTTTTGTCGAAGAGAAATAACTGCTTCAAGAACATGTAGTAATTTTTTCTCTTTTACATCCTTGTAATTACTTAGAAGATTTTCTAAATAGAAATATTCTTTGGATTC
>JAEOTG010000042.1 GCA_016839985.1 Candidatus Heimdallarchaeota archaeon
ATGTGCTGAATCTGTTTCAGTTATATCTGTATTCATTATATATTTACCTTTGCTATAATTTCAAATTGATTAATAATTAAGACTTTCACGCCTTCCCAATTTACGGTGGTTGCTGGATTTTCTTTAGAAATAATAACAACATCATCAATATCCACTTGGAATGGAATCATAACACCATTTTTATCTAATTGTCCAGTTCCTAATTTTACTACTACATAAAATTCTTTTTCATTTATAAAAGCGTCAGGGATAATAATTCCCCCTTCCACTTCTTGTCCTTGTATAGGACGCTCTTTTAACATTACTGTATTACCAATTGGCTTTCTATCCATAATTTACCTCTTTTGTATATTATAACCACAAATCTCTTTATTTCAAGTTAGACATCAAAAAATAACACTTATACCATTATATAGTAAGTTGCAAAAATAATCTAGCCAACTCATATTTTTGTAAACGTTGACTTTTATATGAAGAATATTTTTCTTTTATTTCTTTTTTACCTTGTTCAATATTAAATGCTAGATCAGCTAACTTAACTTTTACCACACAATTACTATTATCATCATTATATACTTTATTATATAACCCAATATCGCGTATATAATCAGCATATGACATTTCATTTTTATCATGTGACAATAAACGTATTACTGAGGCTATATCACTACCAAATCTATTTTCAACTTCCTTTAAACTAGTTTTTGTATAATCATAATCTTCAACAATGTCATGTAAATATGCACATGAAACACAGAATATAATATAATCACTATCTTTTTTATCTTGAGGATGTTCTAAAATAGTATCTAAAACGTTAATAGCCACACCATTTAAGTGGTAAGAATAGGGTTTTATTCGGCCATATTTTTGATTTTTATGTCTATAAAATGCAAAGTCTCTAACAGATTCTATCACAGGTAGTGACATATACCACATTGCATCTTTATTGATCTTTCCATTTACCATCTTCTCTTACCTCTATTTTTAATTTATCTTTGTTCATCATTTCTTCAACTTCTTCTTCAATTGTTTTGCCGCGTTCAATTTCACTTAATTTAAGTTGACAATATGCCCTAAATCTAGGATCATTTCCCATAGCTTCCAGAGCTTCTTTTTTATTAGCTTCTCTTTCTCTGGAAGATTGACCAGTTTTAATAATACCAGTATCAATATGTTTCAATCTACACGAATTCATGTGACGATTACGATGTTGACCACCAGCACCAGTACCAGAATACCATGATAAAACAAAATCCTTTTTACCTACAGTAAAAGTTTTTTTAGACACTTTTTATATCCTCTGAAGTATTATTATTTAAAGTAAATCCAAATTTAAATAGTTGTTCTGCTAAAATTGGGATTAACTTAGGGTTAATCTGTTGTTGAACAGGTATACATGTATCATGTATTTTTTGAAGTTTATTACGCATAAATCTTATCAGCATTTTTTCTTGTTCATATGTTTCACATAAATTCTTCTCAAAAAATTGTTTACCGTCGTCTGCTATATATATGGTTGATTCTTTCATTTTTTATTCCTCTTTTAATATTATAGTTTTTAAAACCGATTCTTCAATTTATTTACATAAAAAACTTCTCCCAACAAAATTGAGAGAAGTTTTAATATAGCTTGTTTAAGAATTAATCTTCTTTTTCGTAATCTTTAGAAGAGTCAAAATCTTTGTCATTGATTTCTTCGTCTTCGTCTTTATCTTTCTTATCATCTTCTTTAGGTTTAGCATTACCAACAATAGAAAGAATACCAGCATATGTACTATCCAATGCTTTCTTCATAGTGCTAATAAGCTTTTCTGCAGATGGTTTAATAGAATCTTCACCCTGCGCACCATCAATATTATTATCTGTTACAACCTTTTCAAATTTTTGCTGAACATCTTTGTCATAATTTTTATCTTTAACAAGAATTTTAGATACTTCATTAGGAACTAAATCACGAGCATAACGAGTGTTTGAAAAATCCGGACCCGAATAGATGTGATAACCTTCATCAGTCACACCAACAGTTACATGCATGGGTACATTGAAAACGCCTTGATTGTACTTAAATTTAAGTTTAACACCAGTTTGACCAACACTAGTACTAGCATCTTTCATATAGTCGGGCAATTTAATACCACTTAAAGCACCCTTTGCTTTATCAAGCATAGCTTTCTTTTCATCAGCAGAAAGTTTCTTCTCATTGAGAGGCTGATACACCTTTTTGAAAAAATCATTGAATTTTGACATTATATGTCTCCTTTAATTATGTTTAAAGTATTTATGGTTTTTAAGAATAAAAGTATAAATACATGAAAAGGAGTTAAGAGATGTTAGTACAATTAAAGAGTTCAGAGTTAAAAGATCTACGAAAGAAATGGCATGATGAACAGAATGGCATATGTCCAATCCTCAAACAAGAAATAGCATTTGAAGACACTGTTTGTGATCACCAACATAAACTTAAAGCTGAAGAAGCTGATGAAACAGGTAAAGGAATTTGTCGTGGTTGTATATCCCGCTATGCAAATGCTATGGAAGGGAAAATAACAAACAACTACAAACGTTATGGTCTAGATAAATACATGGATATACCTGATTTCCTTCGCAGTTTAGCGGATTATCTTGAACATAATAAGATAGATGAAGAAGTAAAATATATTCATCCTAATGAAGCACCATCAAAACCTAAACTTAAAAAGGCTAGTTATAACAAACTAATTAAAGCAGTTGATGGAAAACAAAAAGTTCCCGACTTCAAAGATAAAAAAGGTAACTTTACAAAACCTTTACAAAAACTCTTTGAAAAATATGATGTAACTCCTGAATTTTACAAATAAAAAACGTCTCTCAAATAAATGAGAGGCGTTTAAGATTAACAATTATAGAGAAGCATTAGCTCGAATTTCATCAAACTTATATTTCTTAACAATATCACCATTGAGATATACTGTTTGAAGAAGGTCATCCTCACGTTCTTCATAACAATTCTCAATAGTTTCATATCCACAACCATGTGAACCAACAACCTTAACTAAAGCCAACTTACCTGACTTAGATTTTTTACTTTCATCCAATGGTTTCTTTTGGATATCATACCAAACACCCCCACGTTTCTGTGCAGAGCATTTGAAAGCAAAACGCTGTGTATCACGATTAACCTTTTGGAGTAGACCTCCACCCATACCAAAAACAATATTATCAGTAGACCAGAGTTCAGAAACCATTTCAGTTAAAATTTCTTTAATACCGTCATAGTCAATTCCATCTCCCCAAATCAATCTAACGGATGGATTTAGGACTTTATAACCCTTTGTATTTACTTCGTAACCAAATTTCTCACCAAGGATATATAAAAGACGCATTACAGTTTCAACAGGTTCACCACTATCTGGTCGTACAACAAATACTCCATCACGGTTAAGAATTTCTTCTTTGAAATACTCACCAACATATTTTTCTGTTGCACGATAGATATCATAACTATCAGATACCACACTTAGGATTCCTGTAGGATATTTTTCAAGCACACGCTTGTACATATCAGATTCACCCTCTTCACCAAGACTTGTCATGACACTATGTTCAGTTGCAGGAACACTGAAACCAATGTTATCCATATCTGCATCATAGTAAAACATTGCAAGTTCCATTGCACCAACAGTATCAGTACCTAGGAAATTTACAAGATGCCCCGCACCACCAAGTTTGGCGGCTTCATAACCAGAAACACCACGATATCCAAAATCATGAAGTTTGAACATCAATCCTTCCATACTATCGGATGTCTGTTCCAAATACTTTGCAAGCATTTCTTTGGTAGTTCTACTGAGACTTGCTACCGTACTTGGATACCAAACCCAAGTCAACATAGTTTCCAAGTGGTTTGTTAGCCAAAAGCATTTAGGATCAGTATTCTCAACGGTCATGAGAACATTATTAGTTGGGATAACAGAACCTTCAGGAACTGCTTTAATACGAACAGGTAGCTTACCACCATGTTCTTCTACAATATAATCCCAACGAGCACGATTGAAAATAGTATCACTACCCAAGTGAGCAGTTACTAACTTTTCTGCAAAATCAATTTTTTCTTTGGTTACTACAACTCCTTCTAGATATTCCATCATAAGATATTGTAATCCGAAGAATGTTGTTTTATCAAATCTAGCCCCTTTACGAGCCTCGAAATAGCTATAAACATATTCAGTATTATCAGTATACTGTTGCCAGTGTCCCATTTTATAGCTGTCTGTCATTGTTACGATGTTTTGTGTTTTCATTTTATTTTCCTTTTTTAGTTATCAATAAACACTGTTAAGGTTAATTTAATTTTTATCTACATCTTCTATATTAATAATTAAATGATCCATTTTAGAAATCACTTTATCAAATAATACACCCATAAGACCAATATGTGTATCCACAACTAAACCAATTAGTCGTGTTTTCCATGTTTCCATAGTTTCATAAGGTCGTTTTTTAATTTCAAAAAGTTTTACTTCACAAATGTCATCAGCAGGTTCAGGTCTACCGAATTTATAATTAGCGTAGAAGAATGAAGTTAAAATATTTTCAGATTCACCACGATAACGCCAATCATCAATTACTTGAGTTCCTAAAGACGTTAATTCATTAATTCCACCGATATCAAGACCAGTTTCTTCACGAACTTCACGTGCCGCCGCTTTCTCAGCAGTTTCATTAGTATTAACAAAACCACCAATAAAACGATATTTTTCTTCATCAGTTTTTCTACCAAGAACCAATTTTTCATTTCCACTATCAAAAATAGCCACATCTGTTGTCAATTTTGGATTACAGTACTGATTTCTTGTAGCCCAAATAACACCCGCACGAAAATCTTTTGAAGGATCGGTTTTATGCGCAATACTATTACGAATCAGTGAACCAGAAATGTAAACTTCTTGAATCAATTCTACAGTAGGATATCTACCAGAATAATGACTAATAAAAGCATCCCTACTTCCATAAAGAGCTACTTTAGATGAAGGACCAGTAAGATTACTGATTTGTGTATCAAGTGATTTTGACCATGCTTTATCTGAAACATTATCCTGTATATAAAGGATGTCAATCTCAGGATAACATTCATTAATCATTTCTTTCCTAGCACGAAAATCCAACGGATTATTACGTGTAGTTTTAAGTGGAGAAAGACCGAGAAAGATGATTACTCTCTCATTTTCGCCCATTACAGACTCAATAAGTCCTTTATGACCATCATGGAGTTCGTTTACTTGGAAACGACCAACAAT
>JAEOTG010000307.1 GCA_016839985.1 Candidatus Heimdallarchaeota archaeon
CCTATCATATCAATAATAAGTTGTTAATATTTTTCTAAAATCTTGATATCTTTTTCAAGAGTAATTCTTTGAATATCTAACTCATCTCTCTCTTTTTTTAACTTATCCAACTCTATATCAAAATTACGCTTTTCATTATCATCTTGTGTTTTTTCTTTATTTTTTCTAACTTTAGTTTGTTCAACTCGGTTATCAACTATTTTTTCAATTATGTCACCTTTATTTTTTTTAGTTAGATTTTTGATTGAAACTTTAAGATATTCTAAAGCATCTTCAAAATCTCTTGGAGCCTGAAGAAAAGGTTTTATATCTTTGCCATGAATTCTAAATGATTCTCGCTTACCCCTCATGAAATAAATCAATGATTCATCAGAAATTACAATAGCATCAAGGCTTCTTTTAATTCCGGGTAATTCTCTAAAAGTATTTTTTCTAATATTATTTACAATTTTTTTAGCAATTTCAGTTCTTGGTTCTCTAATATCTTTCATATCATTATTAAATTTTCCAATAATATTCAGGGCTCTTCTAAAATTAGATCTAATATCTTTTATTTGGTCTATAGTAAAACCTGATAACTCTTGTTTAGTATCAGCTGAATAATCAGGTAAGGCCGGTATGTTACTAGGATTTGCTACTTTTTTTAGGTAATTTTCAGCCCAAATGCCAAATTCTTTTAAATATTTATCCTGTTCTTTTGATCTCTGATCAATCAAAGCAAGAGCAGTAGTTTTATTTGAAGTAACTTTAGGTATATTTTCAATATTATTCTTTTCTGTTTCAAAAAAATTTTCTAATTTTGGTTGAATAATTTTTTCAACAGAATTTTCTATTTCTTCATTTGTTTTAGGATCTTTATTATCAGATAATTTATTTGCTTGTGCTGTAATAAGTCCTTGTTGACTTTGAAGTTTTCTTTCTAGAGCTTCATTTGCTTCTTTTAACTCCTGTACTAATTCACTAGAAGGTTCTTCTCCTCCTAATATTTTTTTCCTTTCATTAATTTTTCTGAATCTTTCATTTAACCTATGTATTAAATCTCCTGTCTCTGAAATCAACTTTTTAGAATCCTTAATATTTTTTTTATCATTGTTAAGAGCTTTTAATACCTTTGCTACTTCACCATTAGCTCCTTCAACTATTTCACCAACTCTTTTATATTTTTCAAGAACTTCGTTTTTCTTTTCTTCATCGTTCTCCTGAATTCTTAGTATTTGAATTGATTTAGCAACATTACTATCAAATTTATCAACAGTGTTTTTAAAATCTGAAAAATCTGACATATTATCTACCTAACAACTCTCACTAAAGCGTTATTATAGCCATTTATTTCAATTATAGCATTATTTATTGCAACATTGACATTTGTAGTTAATGCTGCTCCACCGCCTCCAGCAGGTCCTCCTCCGCCACCACCGCCTCCAGCAGCACCAGCACCAGCACCAGCACCACCACCACCACTAAAATTATTACTCATATGCTTTATTGCCAATATTATAATACCTATCGCAAGGAGCCAAACAAAAACAGGAACAAGGAAAGTTACTCCACCGATTATTTGATATAATGAGTAAGTAGTCGGGAATGGAAGTATTAAAAAAGCAACAGCAAATGAAAAGAGTAAAAATGGTCTCTGAATAACATTCCAATTAGTACCATTAGCTCTTGCAAAAACCATGGTAAAACTTCCAAAAATGAGAGTAAAATAAGCTATTAAGGGAAAGAAAAAAATGGCCAATAGTCTCCAAGGTTGGTCACCCTTATCCCAATCAAATGCAAATTCTCCATAATCGCCCCATGATTGCGCATAATCTTCTGGAGAAGTTGGTATGCCTCCAGAATCAGTAATAAAACTCCATAACCCTAAAATAAGAACTGTAACTGCCATTGCAATTATAATTGCAACTATCCACTTCCAATCTCCTTGACCCTTTCTACTAATCCTAAAACCTTCCACAATACAACCCTATAATTAACTTGTCATTTATGACATTTATAGGTTTTTTTTCATCTTGGTTTAAAAGTGAGTATGAGAAATCTATATTAGATAACATGGAGAAGGAGCAGTCTGCAACGATTTTGTATACAATCTTAGGTTGTGTAGTAGGTTATATTTCACTCCCTATAAGAAACTTCTACCTATTACTTGCTTTAGTCCTTGGAATTTATTTTATCACAGTCATCCCACTCTCTAAAAAAATAACTGTTGACAAACTCTCTAAATGGTTATTATCAAACACGTTCGTAGTATACTTACTCGTATGGCTGATAGTCTATATCCTACTAAGTAACGTGATTTAGACCATGAAAACAAAAATCAATAAACTCAGTATACAAGGATTTAAGTCATTCAGGAAAAGGATATCTGTACCATTCTTTCCTGGTTTTAACGTATTCTGTGGTCCAAACGGTGTTGGAAAGAGTAATATACTAGATGCTATTTCTTTTGTTATTGGGGGTACATCAACTAAGGCCTTGAGGGCTGGCCGACTTCATGAATTAATTTATCATGGAAATAAAAAGATCCCTGCATCAGAATATGCTGCAGTTACTCTTTGGTTAGACAATTCAAACAAAATATTCCCATATGAAACAGAAGAAGTAGCTGTAAAAAGAAAAATCAACAAAAAAGGTTTGAGTATATTTAAAATCAATGGAAAAACAACAACAAGAGAAAAAATTCAAGAGTTGTTATCTGCAGCAAGAATTCATCCTGATGGTTATAACATCATAATGCAAGGTGATGTAACCCAAGTCATAGAAATGACTCCTCAAGAGAGAAGAGGGATTATAGATGAGATTTCTGGTATAGCTCAATACAATGATAAGAAAGAAAAGGCAAACAAAAATCTTAACATTGTTGAGGAAAAATTAAAGGAAGTTGAAATAATACTCACAGAAAGATTAGAAAGATTACAAGAATTAGAAAATGATAGAAATACTGCTTTGAAATATAAGGAATTGACAGATAAGTTAAGAGTTTTAGAAGCTTCTTTAGCTCATAAAAGATTCCAAATAGAGCAATATAAATTCACAAATATTGAAGAAGAAATTGATAACTGTCAAACTGAAATTCAAAAATTAGAAGATGATATTAATGAGTTGGACAAAATACTAGAAGTAAAGGAAAAAAGGAAAGAAGAAATAACTGAAATTATTTATGTAAGAACAAAAGAAACAGGGATAAGAGAAGAGATTCAAGATATTAAAAACAAGATAATAAGAAATAAAGACAAGATTGAATCTGATGAAAGAGAAATACAAAGAATCAACAATATGTTAAACAAATTGGATTCTTTTAAACAAAGAAGACCTGAAATGCTCAAAAAAAGTGTAAAAACGATTTTAGATTTAAAAAGAAATGGTGTTCATGGTACTATTTCTAATTTGATTGATATTCCAAGTGAATATTCTACTGCTGTGGAAGTAGCAGGTGGTTACCGTTTACAAAATTTGGTTGTTGATAACACTAAAACTGCATCTGAATGTATAGGTTTTTTGAAAAGAGAAAGAATTGGTAGAGCTACTTTCCTACCATTAAACAGAATAAAACCAAGAAAATTAAGTTCAGAACAAAGAACTCTCTTGAAAAAACCCGGTGTTATTGGTTTACTCAGTAATTTGATACAATCTGATTCAAAATACTCTCCTGCAATAGATTACATATTCGGAAGTACAATTGTTGTTGAAAACTTAGGTATTGCTAGGAAATTAGGGATTGGTAAAGTTAGAATGGTTACTTTAGATGGAGATTTAGTAGAATCTTCTGGTGCTATGATTGGTGGTTTTTATAAGAAAAAAGAAGAAATGGCAGGTGGCATCAGTCTAGAAACTAAAAA
>JAEOTG010000308.1 GCA_016839985.1 Candidatus Heimdallarchaeota archaeon
AGACGGAGAATATTGGGAATAAAAAAGAAGGAAAAGTTATTTGTAAGGAATCCCAAATCTTTCGCTTATTCCTTCCAGCATAAACTTAACCATTCTTCATATTCAAATTCGTGTAGACACTCCCATTTTTTACGCTTAACATGTAAAGTTTATTAATCTGAAAGTTTTATGTAAGATATTAGAATCTTGAAAATAGATAATGAAGTGAAAAAATGAAAAGAGTAAAAATAAGTTTTATTTTTTTTTTCTATTGTTTTCTAATGATTTCAATAACACTTAACTCCTCAAACTTTACAGAAACTAATTTTTTGATAAAATCAGATATCGTTATAATTGATTCAAACACTATTGCATATTGGAACTTTAACGAAAATCATGGAAGCATTTTATATGATTCTAGTGAATATGGTAATAATGGGACTATTGTGAATGCTGTTTGGACAGAAGGTTGGAACAAGACAGCTCTTGAATTTGATGGTGATGATTATATTGAATTTCCTTATTCTACAAGTTTTCAGAGTTTTCAAGAAGGGTTTACAATTGAAATCTTCTTCAAACTTACTTCTTATGGTTTTCAGGGCGGTTGTTGCCTCTTTATGATGTCAGGAGATCCATATATGGTACCTACAATGGAGGATAATTTAGTGATTTATGCAAGTTCGATTCCTAATGACAATAAAACACACATGGTTCATAACTGGGTTCATTACCCATTTCCATACCAACCACCATTAAATGAATGGATTCTGCTTGATTTAGTAGCAGAACCCCGACCAATTCCAGGTTCCTTGGATTATCATCTGTATATAAATGGAACACACATATTTGAAGCAAATCTTCCTGATATTCTAAACCATGATAATCCTGAAAAAGTGTATATTGGTATTGATTTAGATTACAATTGGGTATATTCAGACTACTTTTATGGGATAATTGATGAATTTGCGATATATCATACATATTTCGATAGTATAACAATTCAAGAACGTTATAACTACTATGCGAATCTAGACAACTATCCCCCAGAAATTATAAGTTCAGGTGACTATAGTTATAGTTTTGGTACTTCTAACAATTTCATCAATTGGACTTTGTATGACGAAAATCCTAAATATTACGAAATCTATAAGGATAATTTACTTATATTCACTAATGATTGGGTAAATGGTACTGAACTAAAATGGAATGTAGATTCACTAGCTGTTGGAGTATATAATTATACATTGCTTGTTTCAGATTTTAGAGATAATATTGCTACAGATACAATATTCGTGGAAGTTTTACATACAATAAATGAATTTTCAATCTCATATAGTTTCCTTCCATTACTATCTATTATATTACCAGTACTTTTAGTGAAAAGAAAACGAAAAAGAAACTCTTAAATTAAAAAGAGAAGAAAAATGAAATTTGTTAAACTATTTATAGGGAATTCCTAATCTATTGCTGATTCCCTCCAACATAAATTTAACCATGTCCTCAAACGCATATTCAGGTTTCCAATCCCATTCTTCTCGAGCAACTGAATCATCTAAAGATTGTGGCCAAGTTCTCGCAATTCCATCCCTAAAATCAGGTTCATAAGCAATTTCAAATTCAGGAATGTACTTCTTGATTTCAGATACAAGCTCTTCAGGAGTAAAACTCATAGCTGTAACATTGAAAGACCGATGTTTGAGCTTTTCATTGGGAGCTTCAATCAAATCGAAAGTAGATTTAAGACAATCACTCATGAGCATCATTGGCAACCTCACATCAGGTCCTAGAAAACAAGTATATTTCTTGGTTTTAATCGCTTCGTAGAAGATGTCGATTGCATAATCCGTGGTTCCCCCGCCGGGTTCTTCAACGCCTAAAACGCCAGGATAGCGTAAGCTTCTAAAATCAAGGTCATACTTTTTATTGTAGTAATTTCCCATCAATTCTGTGTATACTTTACTAATCCCATAAATTGATGTTGGTTCCATTATTGTTGTATTGGGAGTGTTTACCAAAGGAGTAGTTGGACCAAAAGCTGCAATCGAGGATGGTGCAAAAAGTTGTTCTAGATTTAATTCACGACTTGCTTCTAGAGCATTGTAAAATCCTTCAAAGTTTATTGAGTGTGCAAGTTGAGGATTTTTCTCACCAGTAGCTGAAAGTACTGATGCGTTATGTATCAGAATATCTATGTCATATTCAACAAGTAATGATCTTAATCCATAATGATCTCTTATATCTAATCTGTGATAAATTACATCTAACTCCTTGAAAAGAGGAATTCTTTTCTTTCTTCCAGTTGCAACAACATTTTCTTTTCCAATTCTTTCTATCATTGCAGGAATTAATGCTTGACCAATTTGACCATATGACCCTGTTATTAAGAATCGTTTTGTCATGATTTTCACCGTAATATTAAAATCAAGAAATAAAAGAATTTTAAAAATCTATTGCAAACTCTATATGAAATATTATAACTTTCTTCTTTCATTTAGTTTTTTATTAGTTTTTTTCATATTTTATTATAAAAAACAAGTTCTTCGAGAACTAAAGAAAGGTTTATTTATTTTTATTTTTATAATCAACATTGTTATTAGTGTTTGAATGCGGGATGGACATAGGTTGAATGGGCAAGAATCTTCCAAGATACTTTCATTTGAAAAAAAAGGCATACCCTTAGTGATAATAGGTTTAGCTCAGGCTGGTAAAACAACTTTTGTTAAACGTCTTCAAACTGGAGAATTCAAGTATACACAAGCTACTATGGGATTACAATTTGAAACTGCTAACGTGGGAGATGTTCGTTTCGATATTTTTGATCTTGGTGGTCATATAACATATAGGAAAACCATCTGGGAGACTTATGTGAAACTTGCTTATGGAGTGGTTTTTGTTATTGATTCTGCAAAACCAGTTCTTTTCGATGAAGCCAAAAAAGAATTCTGGAAAAGTATAAATCAGAAAGATCCTAAAGATGAGTTTCTCATTCTGTTCCTTTGCAACAAGGCTGATCTAGAAGATAGCGTTGGCTTGGAATCAATAATAGACAAACTCGAACTCTATAGATTAGCAGAAAAGGAAAATGTATCTTATCAGTTCTTCAAGACAAGTATGAAATCTGGAGAAAATGTAGAAAACGCTCTTAATTGGCTTACTAAACAGACTAATAAATTAGCTATTAAGAGAAATGTTGACCCCCTTCTCTTTCTGCTAGCAGACATCGAAGGCTTCCCAATTCTAGAATTAGATAAATTAGGGTTGGAAGAAGAACCTTCACTTTTAGCAGGATTCTTATCAGCTGTAGAGAGTTTTTCTCAAAGATTATTTGGGAAGAGAGGAATGCTTCAATATATATCTGCTGGGAATTATAAGTATATTATCAAAACTGATGATGAGTATATTTATTCAATGATAATTTCTAATAAACAATGTCAAGAAGAAGCAAGAAGACAAATTGATATAATTAGTGAATATGTGAAAGGAATGAAAGAATTCGGTATCTTGGAAGGAATAGTTACTCATAGTTTAGGCATAGATCCTTCTGATTATGAACTTAGAAGAGGTTTCAAATAAGGAATCTAGTAAAGTTTTTGTTTTGTAGATTTCAATTCACAAAGAAAGAAATAAAAGTGATTACTTTTCGTTGAAATGAGAATAATGGTTGAACAATTCTTCTATCCAAAATCAAATGCTGTAATTGGAGCAACTGCAGATCCCAGAAAATTTGGAAATGCAGTTACAATAAATTTACTGGAAAATAAAAACCTAGAGAGCGAGATATTCCCTGTAAACCCAAAAGCAGACACAATCTGTGGGCTTAAAAGCTATCCTACAATTGTTGATATAGAGAAAGAAGTGGATCTCGCAATATTACTTGTACCTGCAAAAGCTGTTCCAATAGTTATAGACCAATGTATTGAAAAGAAAGTAAAACGGATAATAGTTGTTTCAGCAGGTTTTGCAGAAATAAATGAAGAAGGAAGAAAAATAGAGCAGAAAATGGTGAAAAAAGCAAAAGACGCTAATATTAGAGTAATAGGTCCAAATTGCGTTGGTTTAATGAATTTAGATATAGGGATGAATGCTTCATTTGTATTAACTCCATTGAAAGGAACAACAAGTATAGTTTCTCAATCTGGATCTTTTGCCGCTGCTTGTTTATACGAGATGTGGTGGCAAGGTTTAGGTTTTTCAAAGTTTGCCAATCTTGGTAATATGGCAGATGTTAATTTGACTGATTTACTTGATTACTTTAAAAATGATAATTCAACATCAGTTGTTTGCGTTTATTTAGAAAATGTTGTTGATGGAAGAGCATTCTACATAAAAATGAAAGAAGTAGCAAAAGAAAAGCCAACAGTTATTCTAAAGGGTGGGAGAACATCAGCTGGTATGAAAAGCGCTAGCTCTCATACAGGTTCGATGGCTACTGATTATACTTCACTTAAAGCAGCTATAAAACAATCTGGCGCAACTTTGTGTGAATCACTTAATGATTACATTACTGCAATCAAAGCATTCTCTTTCTTACCTGTACCAGAAGGTAAGAGGATTGGAGTTTTAACTAATTCAGGTGGGAGTGCAGTTTTGTTAAGTGATACAGCTGAAGAATTAGGAATGAAATTAGCAGAATTTACTGATGATTTCAAACAGAAAATCAATCCATTTGTCATCCCATTAGTTAAGAAAGTTAACCCTCTAGATATGATTGCTGGAGCGAATGGAGAATCATTTTATCAAGTTACAAAAGCTATGCTAGAAGACTCTAATGTTGATATTGTTGCACCATGCTGTGTTATACCTACATTCCTCGAGATGCAACCTGATGAGCATTTCAAAGGAGTAATCAGAGCATGGAATGAGACACAAAGAAAAAAACCTATTCTTCCTGTATTCATGAGCGGTTTTCTAATTGAGGAAATAAAAAAGATTGCAAAAGAAGAAAAAGTACCTATTTTCTTTTCACCAAGAGAAGCAGCTTTTGCTGCAAAAGTACTTATGGAAAGAAAGAAGTTGCTTCAGAAGTATGATTGAAGAATCAGCTCTCGAATTCTTTGAACATCTTGGGATCGATTCGGATTTAATTCAGCCCTTCTTTCCATAAATTTGACTAAGTCATCAGCTTCTTTTATCAATCCCCTTTCTATTAGTTTCAAGGTTGATAAGAGCAAAGTGATGCTAATCCGTTCATTCATGCATTTATGAATAAGTGGGATTGATTTCTCGAAAACACGGTTACTTCTTATTTTGTCGGGATTAGACATCATCCTAACATCAGGAATTTGATATTTAAAGCTGTGTCAGACTCCTTTATTACCCTACGAACATCAATAGATGTCATTCTTCACCATTTTGTTCAGATATTTCTTTTTTTTGATTTATCTTTTTGATTATCTCATAACCAAAATGGAAACATATACCAAAAATACAACTTAAGACAAAAAAGACAACACCCCATATTTCAGGAGCCCAATCAAGAGTATTTCTTTCAATAACTAGTAAAATCATAATAATTACTACTCCCACCACTAACATGAAGAGACTCGACAAGAGAACTATATATGTTTCTCCCAGTTTTTTAGTGTTCTTCATCATCAGGATTCACTTCAGCAATTTCCTCTTCACTTTTATTAGTTTTTCTACCATAGTATTCGAGTGCTCCTTCCATTGGAGGAGTTACTATGAGAGGTTTATTCATCTTTATAAAAGCTCTTACTCCCAATAGTATGACTGCTATATCAATTATAACTGCTACAATCCAGAATACTGTGTCATTGGTAAAAGCAGCAAGAACAAGGATACTGACAATTAAAAGTCCATAAATTACTCCAATTGTTATCATATACCACTTGTTTTTCTTGGGAGTAACTTTAAGCATCATTATTCTTCACTTCTTCATGATGTTCAGATTTTATACCATCATTAAGTTTTTCCTTATTCTCCATTTTTTGTATTTCTATGTTTCCTCTATGCATTACCATAGAAATCAGTTTAACACTTATATAAATTAGTACAATTAGAAAAAGCCAACCAAAAAAAATCCATATTGAATAAATTCCTAATTCATTCCACCTACCAACAATAAGTACGAAGAAATTAAAAATGACAAAACTTCCAAACAAAAGGATAGTAATAAATAGAATTATTTTTCCTGCTAAGGACTGTTTTTTAAAACGCAATGAACTTGTCCAAGCTATTAGTTTTTGTTTCTTTGAAGAACTCATTTAGGTAATTATGATTTTGCAAAGATGATTATAAGTGTTATCAATTACAATCTCTTGAGCAATTCGAAAAGTATCATTTGTTTTTCAAGAGGTAATGAATCTTTAGAGTGAGCATTGATAGATAGAGATTTCATAGCTTTGAAAATCCAATCTAATTCTGTTCGAAGTAAGGTATAAGCTTCCATTGCATTTAGATTTGAAAGCTGTTTAGATATATCTTGGAAATAAGAAGAGGATTTTCCTCCAAAAACTACACCTTCGTCAATATTAACAATTAGAAAGTTGTGAGAAGGAATCAAGCCTTGAATTTTATTTGTTCCGAGAATATCATATCCTTCTTTATATTCAAATGACCATTGTTTTACTTTTAACATTCTTGTTGGTGAAAGAAGACGTAAAGAGTGTATCATTGGTTCTACGATACTTCTATTCCCTGAAACAACAATAGGATAACCAATGACTACAGCATAAAGTATTTTATCAAATCCTTCAGGTAAAAGACGATTTATTAAATCAAAAGAAAGAAATTCCTTTGGCCCATCGAACATAACGTCTCTAGCAACATTTTTTAATTTGATAATTGATTGAGTGTCTGTCAGATCTGTTTTTTCAAGGATTGATGTCATATTTCTTTGTAGATTTGAGAGATATTCAGCTAATGCAGATTTGATTTTGTGTGAAATTTCTTTTTCATATCTTAATGCTTGAAACATATGGAAGTTATGTTTTTCTTGCACGGTTCGAAATTCAGCTAAAATAATCGGAAGTAGGTCTCCATTGAACGGGGATTCAATATCTACTAATAAAGCAGCAATAAACTCATTTTCAGTGTAAAAATAGAGGATTTTCCCTTCAAATTCGATTTCTCTGGGGAAAGAATAAACGACTTCTGAGGATAAAGCTACAATTGCACTAATGAGACCAGTAACTAGAGCGTTATCATGAACCTGGCTCTCACTAAAACTGTCATA
>JAEOTG010000309.1 GCA_016839985.1 Candidatus Heimdallarchaeota archaeon
AGATGATAGTGAATCTAACTTATACTTAAATCCAAGAAAACTTTCCGTTTAATTTCTCTTAATTTTCTTTTTTTTACTTTCAGTTTTTTTATTCTAATATCCTTTTATATCTAAAAAGAATTAAATGAATGAAGGAAGAGCAAATGAATAAAGAGATTAAAATACGCTTTGGATTAGCTTTTGATTTGATTATTGAATCAAATGAAGAAATCAAGGACTCAGTTTTTTTTAAATTTCTTAAACCTAATCCTAAGAAGAATAATGAGTATAGAGCTCTTCCACATTTATATCAAAAAATCATTGAATTATTCGAGAATAAAGGGTATAATGTAGAATCTTCTGTTTTGAATGAACCAGATTTAACAGAACAATATTCTAATAGAACTACTGTCAATTTAAAACTTCGAGAATATCAACAAGAAGCTATAAAACAATTTTTCGAAAGTAAAGGTAAAGGCGTTGTTATACTTCCAACCGCAGCAGGAAAAACCGTAATAGGATTAAAAGTAATTGAGGAACTTAAACAAAAAACAGTAATAGTTGTTCCTACAAAGAATTTGCTTTATCAATGGATAGAATACTTAACAAGATACACATCATTAAGAAGAGACATGATAGGGCAACTTGGAGATCAAGTTAAGGACATAAAAGAAATCACTGTTACAACGTATGATAGTGCGAGAATTCCAGCTAATATCAACAAATTTAGGAAGGATTTCAATCTACTGATATTTGACGAAGCACATCATGGAGCCGCTAAGGAAACATTAAAAGTGTTAGAAGGTCTTCCCGCAATTTATCGACTGGGGTTAACAGCTACACCTGATAGATCAGATAAAGGAGAAGAATTGCTCTTTGAACTAATAGGAAAACCTATTGTTGTTACCAAGGTTTCAGAATTAGCAGAAAAAGGGTATGTTGCAAAGTACAAACTAAAAACACTGAAAGTTCCATTAGAAGAGAAAGAAAGACAACTCTATGAAGAATATATGAAAACTTACAGAGGTTACTTAAGAAGAAGGAACATTCAGATAAAAACTCCTCAAGATTATGAGAAATACTTAATTTTCAGAGTAAACCAGGACATAGAAGCAAAAGAAGCTCTAGATGCTCATAGAAATGCTCGAACACTTGTTTTTTCATCTAAATCAAAGTTGAAGGAAATAGATAAGTTACTTACCGAACACGAAGATGATCAGATGATCATTTTTTCGGAATTTAATGAAATGGTTTATGAAATAAGTAAAAATCACCTAATACCAGCCATAACGCATGAAACGAAAACATCAGAACGCGAGGATATTCTGCAAAAATTTAGTGAAGGTTTGTATACAAAAATAGTAACTGGAAAGGTTTTGGACGAGGGCTGGGATTGTGGGAGTGTTAATGTTGGTATAATTGTAAGTGGTACTGGTCAAGCTAGACAGTTTATACAGAGATTGGGGAGAATTTTGCGACCAAAAGAGGGAGATGCTATTCTCTATGAGTTAGTGACTCCAGAGACTCTTGAAGCTGGAACTGTCAAAAGAAGAAGAAAAACAGAGGTTATCTAAATGAGAATTTCTTTATCAAATCTAGAATTTAACATCCAAGGATCTGGAGTAAACGCTGTTTTTCAACCGCTATATCTTCAAACTGAGGAAAGCAATAAGGTTCAAGCTTTCATTCAATTTCTTGAGGAGAATATAAATATCAAAAAATCAGAAATTCCTTTTGATCTTCTCTCAGGTCTTTTTCCTTCAGAAAAAATATCCAAATCTCTCACAGTTTCCTCAAATAGATATTACTCTTTTTCATCTCAATCTGTAGAGGAATTACTAGGAATACCCAAAAAAGAAGAAAAAGCGCCAATTCAAAGTGAGAATATTGCAGATTTTCTTTCAAAGTCAGAAAAAATCAAGACACCAATAATCAATTTGACACCTCAACAAATAAGAGCAAAAGTCTATGAAATAGTGAATAAATCTTCAAAAGGTTTCATTTCATTGGAAAATCGAGAAGATTTAGTCTCAGAAATTGAAAAAGAATTGGATATTCCACAGAGTAAGCTTGATGAACTTCTCTACATTGATACAGATTCCGAACAAATTTTAATTAAAAATGAAGATGCTGAGCCTATACAATTGATCTGTTATTTCAATTATGACACTGTTGAAACTATTCTCTGTTTTGCCTTAAATCTCCAAATAGTAATGAAAAAACTTCCAGGTTATTTAGCGAAAAATTTAGTTTTTGTTTCAAAGAAGAATTATGTTTTTACAGATATTACTTTGAGTGAAGAAGGGTATAAAATAAGTATTGAACCACCACTTGAATTGTACCGCGATACAAGCAGTTGGGGAAAAAACATTGCAAATGTAGCAACCTATATCTTACGAACAATTCTTCGTGAAGAGATACCATTCCAATTAAAAGCAACTGTTCGTCCAAGAAAAAGAAGAGCTAACTTCACACTTAGTTCCGAATATCTACCTTTATTGCCTTCATTCAAAAAGAGTGAAGAAGAAGAATTCAAACCCGAAATCGATTCTAAAGTTGAAAATAAATTCTTGAAAACATGGAGAAATTACAAAGGATGGAAAGCTAAACCTGAACCAGAAGCGATTATAGCTGGGAAGAAAATGTATGTACCAGATTTCTTACTTCAAAGAGGGGAAAAAGAAGTTTATCTAGAGATTGTTGGTTATTATACAATGAAATATATACAGAAGAAAAAAATGCAGATGAAAGAACTATCAAGGTTAGGGATCCCCATCATTTATTTGATAGATGAAGATATAAAAAATAATTTTTCAGATGTTAAGGGGATAGGTGCAACATTCTTTTCAGGTACTGATATACCCAATAATGAAGTAGCAAGGTTACTTGAGGAGAAATACACAGATTACGAAGAAAGACTTCCAATCTTGAAAGAGAGAGTCGAAACGTTATGTTCTGAAATCAATGAAGAATTACAATTAATGACAATTCAAAGAGTTCAACAGAAATTAGAAACATATACTGCAGATGAAGCTAGTAAATTTTTAACAGAGAAGGAAATATCAAATCTACTAAAAGAAAACGATATACTCTTTTTATCTAGTTTTGGACTTGTTAAAGAAGATATTGTGAAAGAGGTTCAAACATTCATGAAGAAGACCGACTCTATAAGTTTATCAATGCTGAAAGAAGAATTTCCAGACTACAAGGAAGCATTGATTGTCATTTGTCAACACTTAGGATACAACGTTAGCTGGAAATCAATTAATGATATTGAAGTTTCTTCAACAAAATAGGTGATTATTACCATAAAATGGCTAAATCTAACGAAAAATTCATTTAGTGCAAATTTAGTTTGTAATCATTATGCCAGACAAGATTGCAATTATTGGAGGGTCAGGAGTATAT
>JAEOTG010000310.1 GCA_016839985.1 Candidatus Heimdallarchaeota archaeon
ATCTCTTGGTTAAAGCAGAATCCCCATTGCCCTACCTGTCATAAAAATTTAAGTCACTGGTTAAACAAAGTATTGATGTTTTGAACTGGATAATTTTTTATTCTAAAAGAGATTGAATTGTATTGTAATAGAGGATTTTAGAGGTAATAAAATGAAAAACGATAAGCAAGAAAAAAGGAAAGTTCGAACTCAAGCAAGTCTGGATTTAATTGGAAGGATAAGGCTTTATTTCTTACGTGGTCATAACTCTTGGCTGTATCTTCCGATATGGTTTGTGAATATAATGATTATCATTTACAAACTGTTTCTTGAAGATTTAGAATTTATGCCTGAATGGGTATCATTCTGGAAATTTGCATTATTCTTCACAGTACTTTACCTTCCAATTGCAGTTTTAATAGGAAGATTCGATTATTATAGGGGAACATACAAGGGTGAAGCTGAATTAGGAATGCACGTGAACCCAATCTGGAAAAGACAATTCAATGAGATGGAAATTCTAAGAAATGAAGTGAAAGAATTGAAAGCTCTATTAATTGAAAAGAATAAGGGTGATTAGAAACAGTTAATCCAAATATGGAATTATACAGAGAAATACTAAAGGTTCTTCCCCTGTATTTTTATACCCATGTTTCTCCTCAGGAGGAACATACAATACGTCATCTTTTTTTATTTCAGACTTTTCAGATGAGGAGAATACTTCTCCTTTTCCTTGCAAGCAATAAATTTCATGCTCCTGTGGGTGACCATGTAAACCTATTTTTCCTCCAGGTTGAATTTCAAATCCTCTAAGAGCATATCTAGGTGCTCCTTCTTTTTCTCTTGTAATTAACCATCTTACAGTTGTTCCTGTTGATTCGTAATCAGTAACCTGTAATTCGTCCTCATCAGTGTAATGTTTCTCCTTCATATATCTCACAATAACCATCTGAAGAACTTTTTATTCTTTTTCGTTTAACGAATAAATTGCAGACGCAAATCCTTATTTATTTCCAAAACATATTGCTCATAAAAATAGATATGAGGATTTAGTATGAGTGAAGGATTTTGCCCTGATCAATGCCCCCATTATTATGAGGAATTTTTAAGAGAAGTAGATTTTAGACAGAGCTTTAGGAAAGGTATTTACAAAGAAATAGAATTGAAAAATGCTCGTAGGATTCTTGAAGTAGGATGCAGAACTGGAGTTATAAGTCACGAAATAAGAAAAGAATCAGATGCTCAAATAACAGCTATTGATTCAAATCATATGAATATTGCAGAAGCTTCAGAAAGAGTTCAAGGTGTCGAATTCTACAGAGAAACAGCTGATAAATTATCCATGCGAGATGAGATTTTTGATATAGTGCTATGCCATTACTTCTTTTTATGGAAACCAAAACCCTTTGGAACTCTAATGGAAATGAAGAGAGTACTGAAGAAAGGAGGTTATATCGTAGCTCTTGCAGAACCTGATTATGGTGCATGGATTGAGCACCCAGATTTAGGATTAGGGAAACATCATTTGGAAGCTCTATTCAACCAAGGAGCAAATCCACAAATTGGTAGAAGTCTGTTATCGATTTTTTCTTCAGGTGGATTAGATACAAAAGTATTCGTAAACTCAAGAATTTGGAGTCAAGAAGAACTTGAAGGGCATATTGCAGATGAATGGTTTAACATTCAAAAAGAAGGATTAATCTCTGAAGAAGAATATAATAAAAAAATAGAGGAAGAGAAAAAAGTTATTGAGAATAAACTTAGAATCATTTCACTTCCTATATTCACTGCGATAGGAAAGAAATAGATAACACCTAAAATATCCTTGTCTTCTATTTTTCTTGTTTTTCAATTAGAATTATTAAATCGTTACTTTTCTCTTCATCAAAAGAAGAATAATTAAAGTCACCAAGAAATCTAAATTTTAGATTATTATCTTCACTAAATATACGAAAATCTTCATCTCTAACAACAAAGAATTCTGTTGTTTTTTGAGATTGTTCAAATTCCTCTAGATTGTTTTCTTGTTGTTTCAATCGTTGAACATACATCCTAACTTTTTCTTTATCTACATCTAGCCATTCTAATATTCGAACAAAAAAACTGATTAATCCATTAGTGTCTCTGAAAGCTTTAGGATTAATAGTCCAAACAGATTTCTCTTTATTCTTAAGATAATTTACAACTTGAATAACTATTTTTCCTCCAGGTTTGAGTGAAGCAATGGCTTGCTTGATAATGTTGTGTCTTTCTTCTTGTGAAAATAAGGCGAAACTATTTCCTAAACAGATGATTAAGTCAAATTTCTTATCAGAAATAATCTCCTGCAGATATCTCATATCTCCAAATGAGAAATTTAGTAAATGCTCTAAATTATATTCTTTCATTCTTTTTATTGCTAAATCAATACTTTCTTCAGAATAATCTATTCCATAACCATGGTATCCCCAGTTAGCTAGAAGAATAAGATGGTGGCCAATACCACATCCAAGATCTAAAACATTGTTTTCAGAAGGTTTGAAATTTTTTACTAGATTAAGAAAGAAATTTTTCTCACGATCAAGCCTCTTTTCCCAATCTACCATCTTATAAAACAAATTGGAATCTTTACTCATAGTAAGAAGAGTTTTTTTTTCATTAATATCTTTTCTATTTTGTCAAAAATAGGTTTTCAGCATGACATAAAAAAGTTTTATATCCCCAAAGAATAAAAGAATTAAGAACAACACGCTGATAGCTTAAAGGAAAGATAACATGACTGACAAATTGAAAATTAAAAACCTGAGAATAGGATTAGTAGGAGCTCATACTAAACCTCTAAAAGAAGCTATGGAAAAAAGAGGATATAACGTTAAACTTCTGCCTACAACACATTTTCCTTCTTTCAAAAAAATAAAAGATGTTGATATTATCTATGGTGCATACTTTCAATCAGCGTGGACATGGTTTTTCATGGGTAAACTCGCTAAGAAAAAGACTTTATGTCATTGGGTGGGATCAGATTCTCTTCTAGCTATAAAAAATAGGAAAAGAAAAATTCAAACAAAAATATTCAGTAGATACATAGATGTTCATATTGCAGTATCTGAAAGAATTAAGGAAGAACTAGCAGATATAGGAATTGAGAGCACAGTTCTGTTCCATGGATCAGATATTGAACCAGAAGAGATTGCATTGCCAAAAAAACATGCTGCTCTGATTTATTTTACTGAAGACAGAGAGTCATTATATGGTTTAAAAAGGATCATTAGCGTTTCAAAGAAATTTTCTGATATTGACTATTATTTTATTGGACATTTTGATACAAAAAAATATTCAGAACTATACTTTCAGGAGAATTTATATTTTCTAGGATTTGTAAATTTAGAAGAGCTTTGGTCTAAAATCTCAGTTGTGATTCGTATGACAGAACATGATGGTTTTCCAAAGACAATGGTAGAAGCATACTCAAAAGGAAGATATGCTATACATAACTATCCTCTCCCTGGAGTGATCTTCTGTCAGACAGATGAAGAAGTAATTAGAGAATTAAGGAAAATAGTTGAGGAGAATCAGATTAATCAAAAAGGAATCAAGCTTTTTGAGGAAGAATTTCACTTTGATAAATTCCTAAATAAATTCAAAAAAATATGTCGAAATCTCTATTCTTGACTCAAACACTAATAAAATTATTAAATGTGAAATTTACTTCAAAGTATAATGAGAATTCTTATTACAGGTTCAAGTGGTTTACTTGGTTCCAATCTCATTCAATTCATAAAGAAGAATCATGAAGATTGGGAAATATTTGGTTTTGACATTAAGAAAAGAAAAGATTATGATTACAATTTTGAAAAGATTGATTTCAATTTGACTAGAAATTGGAAAAATATTTTTCAGAAAATAGAACCAGACTTGATATTCCATTTAGTTGGATTGTTTGTAGGTAATGAATCAGACATGTTTGACACAAATACTGGTTCTTTCTTTAATTTCATAAAAGGATTACATGAATCTGATGTGGAAAGTAGATTAATAATTACAGGTTCAGCTGCTCAATATGGTCAAGTAAAAAAAGAAGACAATCCTGTAAAAGAAGATCATAGAACTGTTCCCACAAGTATTTATGGACTAACAAAAAACTGGC
>JAEOTG010000311.1 GCA_016839985.1 Candidatus Heimdallarchaeota archaeon
AGGCATAGGGATAAATTCTAATTTCTGAAGCTCATTTTGAGGAACTTTTTCTCCTTTTGATAGAAAATTTACAGCTGATTTAATAACCGAATCAAGAATCTTTGTTGGCTTAGCATATATTTCCTGTCTTGGATCATCTTCAGGTAGTGGTTCTAACATTTTCAATAATTCTGGGATAGAATACATTACATAAGTTCCTGCAGCTCCAATTGGAAGACCACCAGCCCAAATCATTTTGTTTTTTTCTGCAAATTGTTCATAGATTTTTAATGCTATATTGTTATGGTAATACTCCAGATATCCTGCATTTGAGATAGCAAAAAGAAGTCTGTTCTTTTTACTTATTTTTCCTTCCTGATATTTTTCAGTAATAATATTCATCAATTTAATGGTCATATATGGCGCTTGATCTATGTAGAGAGGAGAAGAAAGAACAATTATTTTACTTTCATCAATAGATGTAATCATTTCATCTACTTTCTTAGTATCTTTAAGTGTTTGATATATTCGAAAACTCTTTTTAGACATCCCCTTTTCTTCAAGTAAACTTGTTAAGTAAGAACCTAAAGAATATGATGCGCTTTTTTCTCCTCTTGGACTACACATTAGAAATGTAACTTGTTTAGACATTGTTATCACCTACAATACTTAAAGCATTTTCTACCTTTTTCTTAATGGTGGATTCCTCATCAGAATGGTATATTACTTGAGAGTTGTGTTTTGGATTGAAAAGATTAAGCACATTTCTTTTAACTAGTGATGTAAAGATTTCCTCTTGTACTGGATCTGATTCTTCTAAAGTTCCAATAACGATTAGATTAGGATAACTGTCATATCGTGTTTCGTGGTGAATCTCATTTTCATAAATTCTGAAAAAAGGCATGATTAAACAAATTGATCTATCAAGTGCTTTTTTTAGTTCAGAAGAATATCCCCCATAATTGATTGGAGTAATATAGACTAAATTATCAGCTTGAATCATTTTTTTTGCTACTTCTCTGGCATAATCATCTATAATGCAGACGCCAGGTGTTTGCACCCAGCACTTAAAACAACCCAGGCAAGGTTTAATATCTTGCTTATGAAGTACGATAGATTCTCCTTTAATGTTCTGAATTTGAAACTCCTCAGAAACTATCTTTTCAAGTTCTTGAATTAGGTTGTCATCTTTATGCATCCCATTGAGAATTAAATAACTCATAGGTTTTTTTGTGTGTGTTCTTTATTTATACCTTTGCAAATTCATCATCTATGTTGAATTAACAATCCTTTCATGCAGAAATGAGAAGGATTTAAATTCCTCTCTTTTTATAATGTTTTTGAGAATATTCGCATATAGGAGAGAATAAGTTGTCTACTTTAATTCGAAACCGATATTTTATTCTTTTAGTAATAATTAGTATGATTTTAGCTACTTCAGTAGTAGTCGTATCAACTGTTTCAAAAGAACTAATAATCGATGTCGATTTAGATTTGGATTATATGGGGGGCAGCGGTTATCAAAGATATGATTCAGAATCCTTTCCAAATATGTTTGGAGAATATATACTGAAGTTTACATCAAGAGATAAGACACTTGAAGTTAATATTAATGATTAAGAAGGACAAATACATAAAGACCAAAGGAGAACTGAATAGACTCTATCATAAGAGATAGAAGATATTGCAGGAAATCAAAAATTTCGTTCCATACTTTGTTGCTGTTGTACTAATAAAAGCAAAAGCTCATTTTTATGTATTGAGAATCTTAATTTCAATCCTCAAGGTAAGAAGAAATCTCTATCAAAAGTATTTTATTCTATGCCTGATGATTTAGATATCTTCGAAAAAGCCGTCCTTATTGCTTCAAAGATATCGGGGAGGCAAATAAAGTTAATTCAAATCAATCCAAGTAGTACCAGTATATATCACTACAAATGTAAAGGTAGATTATCAAGAGAACAATATCACTATGATAATGCTCTTTGCACAAAATGTGGAAATATCATAAATACTCATTTCAACGCTGCTCAAAATATCAGAGATAAAGGAGAAAAATTCTTAAAATCAATAAACTATCCCTTTTCGCATGCGAGGGTAACAGTATAGTACTGTCAAGTGAATAAGCTTCATAGCATGTGTGCTGTTTAGAGG
>JAEOTG010000312.1 GCA_016839985.1 Candidatus Heimdallarchaeota archaeon
GGTGAGAATTTTGAGAAAATCTGGGATGAACATCTTGCAGGTAATTTACCATACCAGCTCAATTGGTTAGAACATCAACATGATGGACCTTACTGGAGATCCGCTTCTCTCTGTCCTAATTATGACCTTATAGAATGTCCTGTTTTCATTATAGGTGCATGGTTAGATTATTATCGTAACTGTGCTATGCGAATGTTTGAAAATTTGAAAGTTCCTAAAAAATTGTTGATGGGTCCTTGGGGTCATGTATTTCCTGATTGGGGTTATCCGGGTCCATCAATTAATTTCATGCCACAAGCTGTACGTTGGTTTGATCATTGGTTAAAAGGTATTGATACTGGAATTCTAGATGAACCAAATTTCATTGCTTATATGAGGGAATCTAGTGGTCGTGAATCAATTCCTCAAATTTCTTCAGGTTATTGGAGAAAAATTCCTTCTTGGCCTATACAAGATTCATATAAAGAAAAATTTTATTTGAGTTCTCAAAGGAAATTGAAGAAAGAACTCAAGGGAAGTGGATGTGATAGTTATACTTATTACCCAACTGTAGGAATGGGGTATCCAAGTTGGAACAAACCAGTTGCTTCAGGTGGTGATATTGCTCGCAGTTTTGATGAAGATAAATCGCTTATTTACATTTCAGATCCTTTAACTGAGAGAATGGAAATTATAGGTAGACCTCAACTAAATCTAACTTTCTCCTCTTCAGCTCCAATCGTGAATTTGGTTGTTAAATTATTCGATCTTGCTCCAGATGGTTCCTCAGATTTAATCACTTGGGGAGTACTAAATGTCACTCATCGAGAATCACATACAAATCCAAAACCATTAACTCCTGGAAAGCAAGAAAAATTGAATATTGATTTAGACACTACATCATGGATTTTTAAACAAGGCCATAGTATCAAACTAGCTTTAGCTGGTTCTGATTTTCCTAATATTTGGCCTTCACCCTATCCTGCAGAAAACAAAGTTTGGTGGGGAGAGGTGTATGAATCATGCTTAGTTTTGCCTGTTGTAGCAGAAAGCAATCCAGATGAAGCACCTATCTTTGGTGATGTGGAAATGCCAATGGACAAATATACAAGTAAACATGTTCCTATTAAATCACGTTTGATTTATAATCCTCAAGAAGATAAAATAACACTTGAATTCAGTAAAGGAGAAGAGGGAAAAATTCCTAAAGATGGTGTAGCAGTTGTCTATAATGAAAATTCAGCTTTCACTGTTTCTAATAATAGTCCTGCTAATGCTCTATTAAGATCTTCACATGATATGCAAGTAATTAGAGAGAACTCAAAAAAACGTGCACTAACTGATGCAAGACTTGAGAGTAATGAAGAAAATTTTCACATAAGTTATGTTCTTGCTGTAAAAGTAAATGATGTAGAAAAATTCAAACAACAATGGTCTCGTTCTTTTCGAAGAAAGTTGGTTTAAGAATTAGAAATATATAACAGAAAATTGTATATTTTTAACAAGAGTTTCTGAGGAACAATCAATGATAAAAGAAATCCTTAAACAAGCATTACTTGATTCACAAAAGGGAAGAACTTTAGTTTCTTTCAAGGATATTTCTAGGTTTCCAGATATAGTTCAAAAATACCTTCAATGCTCAATAGCAGAAGGACACGAAGCAATCTTTTATGCAAAGCTTATTCATGGAGGGGAATTTAGAACATCTCCTACTCAACCATGGTTTCCTATCAGAGGATATTATCATTATCTAACATATGAACCTTCTTTTTACTGGAAGGGAGTTATCAAACCTCTACCGATTTTAGCAATCTCTGCAAAAGACTTCTATTTTCGCGGAAAAGGTGAAATGAGGGTTAAACTTAATTCACTTATTCCTATTGTAAAAACTTCAGGTCCAGAAATTGATCAAGCTTCATTAATGAGGTATGTTTCTGAAGCACCTTTATTCCCAAGTGTCTTTTTAACAGCTGATTTTATATCATGGGAGGAAATAGATGATATTTCTGTAAAAATATTTATAGAAGATTCAGGAGTAAAAGCAGAAGGCATTTTCTTTTTTAATGATAAAGGGGATGTTGTAAAGTATGAATCTGTTAGAGCAAGGGATACAAAAGAAGGACCAATTATGACAAAATGGACAGGTTATTTCAAGGATTACAAAGATTTTGAAGCATTTAAAGTTCCTACTTATTTTATTGCTGAATGGAATCTACCTGAAGGAAATTTCCAATATGTTAAATTCAGAGTAGATTCAATAATATATAATAAAATATAAAAATAAATTGCAAAATTAAAACACTTAAAGGTTCATCATAATTTTTTCAGATAAATATGAAACTTATAATTATCCTTTTTGTTAAAGCTTGCATATATAATATTATTTAAATTATTAATCTTACTTAATATATAAATATTGAACAACTCTTTATCTTATGAAGCATAGGATAATGGTGTTCTATCGTTATCCGGTGAATTCAGTAATGCAAAGGAAATTAAGTTCAATTATTTCTATTATTATTATTTTATCATTTTTTAATTCATTGGTTTATTATGAACTTTCTATTCCTGAATTTAAGGATATATCTTCAAATCCAGAAGAAGAAAGTCTGTTGGAAGACTTCATTAACGACACTCCAACAACTAGACTTGGTTATAAGAATAAACCTCCAGGTGTATTATCAAGCGTAATTATTGAAGGAAACTATGCTCTGGAAGGATATTTTACTCATGATGAATTTGTAGATTTAGATGATGATGGAAATGTTTATTCTCTTGAAAAGTATGAAGCGATGAAAAACAAAGCTCCCTCAACAATTAGTACCACTTTCCTAATGGATGAAACAAAACCTCAAACTTGGCCAGATCAAGTTGATACATATTATCCACTTATCAAAGAAACTTCTCCTAATACTAACTCAAGTATGTTTTCCCCAGTTTTTTCTGAAGCTACTAATATAAAAGGCAAAATACATGTTCTTTCTCATATATCTACCTATTATTATGACCCTGTTGATTTTACCTTTAGAATAAGAGTTTTTATCTTTAATCCAGCTACTGGGAATATTACAGGAATTGCTTCTCATGAAGAAATGCTTCCACATGGATTGTCTATTGCAAACCAGAAAGTCTTTGAATTAACACTCAATGATACATACACAATCCCTTCTGGAAATAGATTAAAGCTCTCATTTGAAGGAAAAGTATCCGATTTAAGTGCTTGGGCAGAAGTCCAATTAAGTTCCAGTCATAAAGCATCTGGTCAATATAATTGGGTAATTAGTGATGGAGTATATTCTAATAACTATGGATTTAGTGCATATGATAGAATTTTAGGTATGCAAATATATTATAAAAGTGCTACATATCCTGAAATTGAAGTTATTGGGATAACAAATTCATCTTATTACTATGAAGAAAAGGATATTCAAATAACTGTCTCAGGAGCAGAGAGCAGTTCGTTTAGATGGGATCTTGATAGTTACACACCATTTGTAGATTCATATAATACATCCTTACCCACAACAGAAGGTTGGCATTATCTTGAAGTTAGAGCGAGTGATGATTTTAATAACACAGCTATAGATGTGTATGATGTTGGATACGATCCAACAGAAAGTTTTCTAATTCTAAACAATCCATCTAACAATACTATTATAGAATCACCTTCAATTCTTAATTTTACAACATACGGTGCTAATAATGTTACATGTGAGTGGGATAATAATGGTACAGAAATAGATTTACTTAGTCTACCAGATAATGATTTATTTGCCAATTTAGAAGAAGGTTATCATAATTTAACAGTCTGTGTTACTGATACATTTATTGTTGAGTATTTTTATTATTATTTTGGATTTGATGCTAATTCTCCAATAGTTTCACTTATTAATGTTCTTAACGATACACAACAACCTTCTGGAAAGTTAATTGATGTAGATATTTCGGATTTCTCTTCAAATATCACTGTCAATTACAAATGGGATGATAATATTTTCTTACCTTGGTTACCTAGTGTTGGATCAATTTACAGAACGTATTTACCAGAATCTGAAGGTTTTCATAATCTTACAATCACTGCTGAAGACGATTTTAGTCATTTATCTTCTACTTATTTCAGATTTAATGTCAGTAGCGGAGAACTGCTTGTAGAATTAAGAACAATGGCTAATGAATCTTGGTACCAAGGTGGAGAAGTTGTTGAAGTGACAGTAAGTGGTACAAATAGTACTCTACTCTTCAAATGGGATGAAAATTCCTTTCAAGATGGAAATCCATTTCTTGTTGGAGGACAGATTCTTACACTAGATGGTGCTAATACTCTTCCAGCTGATTCTACTAGAATTCACTACCTTACAATTATTGTTGGTTCTATTGATCATCAAGAATATGTTTATCTTTTTGAGTTTAGAATTGATCAAGAAAATCCCTTTATTGATCCATCTATCTTAGATTATGAAGATGAACGCTTCAAGAACTCAGAAGTACTTAATTTTATCCTAACTGATAATGCTACTTTACCTGGGGATTTATATGTTTTAGTATCAATTGATGGACAGACAAATATTACACTTATTTCTCCATTTGAACTTGATTTATCTTCTTTTTCTGATGGATATCACAATTTTACTTTGTATGTTTTTGATATAGCACAAAATTATGCTATACAATTTATCTATTTTTATGTAGATTCAAATGCTCCAGTTATAACAATTATCAGTATCGAAGGATTAGTAACTCTACCTAATGGTTCTATGTTTGTTCCTTATAATTCTACTATTCAAATTTCTATAACAGATGATGATTCTAGTATCATATCAACCTACTCTTGGGATGGATCAGAATACCAGCAATTTACTGATACTATAATTCTAGATTATAGCGAAGGATATGGTGTGCTTGTTATAAACGCAAGTGATTCAATAGAAAATGAAAGAATCATAATATATGAGCTAACAATAGACAGTCAAGCTCCTGAAATTGTGCTTATCTTCCCATCTGAATATTCTTCAATTAATGATTATACAGGTCTTCTTTTCAATGCTGCCGATATTTCACAAAATACTATAGAATTTATTGAGTTTTATTGGTATGCTTTTCCTGAATACTCATTTGAAATCGACATAGATAGTAATGGAGATTTTGCAGTAAGTCTTCTACCATTTTATTCAACAGGTGAGATTGCAAATTTGGTAATATATGCTGAAGATATCGTTGGCAACAATAACACATATATGTTTTTTTTTGAGATTGATCTTACTCCTCCTGATTCAACTCTTTACATTTATGATGATGATCTAGGAGAATATGTTGATGCTCAAGCTTTTGATTACATTAAAGTAGAATCAGAACTTTGGTATGATAATACTACAAGCCCTGATTTATCTATATTCATTTATTACTGGGATAATGACACTGGAGAGATTTTAAGTGATCCCTGGTTAATTCAAGTTCCAATTCTAACTGGATTACATAATTTAACAATCATTCTAAGAGACGATACAGGAGAAGGAACTTCACCAAATGAGATTGAGCTTGTTCTTTCTTTTGTTATTAAAAAAGAAGGGAGTTTAGTCATATTAGAAACTAGTGAAAATTCATGTATCTATGGGGAAAATATTGCTATTAATATTAATTTGGTAGATGAATTATTAAATGAACTTGAAATAACAAAAATATATGCAAATGGAACTTTGATGAACTTCTGGAAGCTATCTGGCTTTGATTATCAGTTTGAATTCCCCTCAAATCTTGTGAGTAGTAAAGGAAATTTCACTTTACTTATTGTTGCTGAGTCTACGTTCTATTATGGAAGAACGAATGAAAGCTACAATTGTAAGATTACCATTAATCCAATTCCCTTAGAGTTATCAATTTCTGTTTCTGATTTAGAAATTGTTGAAGGAAGCTCTGTTGTAGTAACAGGAACTCTAACCTTTTTGAATGGTACTCCTGTTGTTGGTTATGAAGTATTCTTTTTCATTTATATTTATTATAAATCTGGTAAAGGAACTGTGAATGCCATAGTTGAAGGATATGATGAATATGAAATTAAATCTGATTTGACAAGTTCTGATGGGATAGCATCAGTTGATTATCTTTTATCTGAAGAGATCGAACAGATAGCAATATCTGCATCCTTTGAAGGTTCGGAAATATTAGGAGTTGTACATTTTGAATATGAAGAAATTGTTAAAACAGTAAAAGCAGGATTATCTCCTGTTATACTCTATTCTATAATTGGAATTAGTATTATTCTTCTTATTCTAGTAGCTTTTATTGTATATAAAGCTACCAAGAGCAAACCATTTACAAAATATCTTGAAAAAGTACCTCCTCAAGATCTCATAATGAGGTTGAATGAAGTTTGTCCTGGAGTAATTCTTAGTATATTTGATCAGAACAAAGGTCCAATTCCTCTTATAAGTGATCATTCATTTGATTATGATTATGGTGGTATGTTGGCTGTAGGCACAAAGAACTTTTTACTTAAAATATGTGATCAATCTTATTCTACATTAGGTTTTGAGGATGTTCATCAAGGAAGAAAGATTAGCGCAATAAATCTTCCAAATGAAGGTCTTGTTGGTTTTGTTCATGCTATTCAAATTGAGAATAAAACCGCAAGGGGAGGATTTGAAAACCTATCAATTATAATGCTTACTCAAGCTGACTTTGGCAATTTTCTTCTAAGTTACAATGAGTTTATTTATGATGAAATTGATGAACTAATTTCCAGACTAAAATCACAAAATCCTTTGCCTGAAATAAAAGAACAAATATTTGAGATTCGTCAAAGAACAGCTCAAGTTATTTTAGCTGCATTAAGTGCTGAAATGTAATATGCTTCTTTATTAAACGAATTTAAAAACTTAAAAAATATCTTATCTTTTATTATTACCCTCTAAAATTCCTTTCTATGTGGATAATATTTCATAGCAACATAATATCAGAAATCATAAATATTCGAATGTTGTAATATTTTATTTGAGTGCTTGGTGTGCTTAATGGCAGTAAGGTATGAAAAAGTAAGAAATTTAACTGATGAAGAGTTAAAAACTCGATTCTCTGTTCTTAGTGTTTCCTATTCTATGATAGGTATAAGTCTTATAGCTTTGTTCTTTGTCACAATCTTCGCTTTTATGGCATATTTTGTTGGTGATGGTTATATTATTCTTCCAGGAGTTTGTGCGCTAGCTTTTGAACTCTTTTCTTTTCTTTTTATGTTTCTCTTTTTACCTTACTTTAGACTTCTATCCAAGGAAAAATATAGAAGAAGAACAGCTTCTGAAGAGATATTTACTAGATATGAAAGACTGAAGGAGTTCTCTAACGATCTTTTATTGTCTGAACTAAGGAGAAGTAGGCTGATACTACTATCTGCGAGTATCTTATATGATTTGTTACTTGCTACAGCAATATGGGCATGGTGGAAGAATACTATTACTTTGAGTGTGCTGACTCTAAATCTTGCAGTAATTAGCACAGCTCTAAGCTCTTTCTTTCCTTTCGTTATCGGATATTATGGTCTTCCATACTTACTTGCGGTACAAAGAGAAAGAAAGAAAAGGGATCCTCCTAGTTAGATTTACAAAAAAATCCAAAAGTCCTCTCCCCAAAAAATATAAATGGTTAAAAACGATATTGTTATGTTTAGGAAAAGGTGATTAAAATTTCAAAAATGACAAAGAGATTTTGGTGGCTAGAAGATTATTCTCCTTTTATTCTAATTGAAAGAAGGAATCGACTTACACTTACTGTATTTATCTGGATAATTCATTTTCTGCTTTTCGTTATTACTTCTATCATGGGTTATTACTATACAGTGAAGAACGATAATAGTGTCTATTTAGCACTAGGAATTCCTTTTACAATATTTACTCTCTCTGCCTTATTCATCTTATTCTATTTCATAATCCCATATTTCAGAAAGGTAGTACTCTTAATTAGAGAAAAAACAGGTGAAAGGAAAATTGAAGAACAAATTAAAGGTCTTACTGATTCGCAAATTGATGTATCGAACAGAAGAATAGTAATTCTAACAGTTCTCCTTTTTGTTGTAACAGCAAGTTTAATGTTTGGAGGTTTCTGGCTTTGGCTTGTTTTAAATTTGTTCTATATTGGATTGCTTTGTTTTGTACCTGCTATTGTTACACTAATCTTTTTCTTAGCGTTTCTAGCTGAAGTTATCGTTATGAAAAAAGAAACAGATAGAAGAGAAAATGGTGAATAATAATAGTAGTTTTTGAACTCTTTTTTCTTTTTCTCATCATATTTTAGAATAGTAATTCAAGTATTTTGGATAAGCTCTGTGAGTAAACTTTATTAAAGCTCAGCTTCAAAAAGAATTCAGAACTTGGGGGTTCGAAATTGAAGCCAAAGTCAAATGATTCAAAAGATTTTCAAACTAGAGCAGTTTTTCTAACTGGAATGACAGATATAGGAAACGAACTATTGCACTTTTATCCTGAAGTTAAGATAGGTGAAACAATTAATCGTGATATCTGTTTAAAGAGCATGCCTATGGCTTGTGAAGATGGGGATATGCTAGTCACTCATATTGGCAATCTACAAGCAGTTTGTGTAACACGTTTAATTCCTAGTTTCGAGAAAAACTCCTTCAAAGATAAAATTTATGCTTCTTTGGGTTTATTAATACCTATAGAAACAAACCCTATTCCCTATTATAAGATTATACAAAAAATTTTGAAAAAGTTCGAATCCAAAGGTAATTTGAATAAGGAAATGCTTGTTAAAATCGTTCCAGCGTTGTATGATGTTATAAATAAGAAATTTCAGCCAGAATGTTCTTAGGGAATTTTGAATTTTCTCTTTCAGTTATTTACATTAAATTTAAAAGTTGAATTATATTTGCAGTTCTTGATGACAGATATAGAAGATAACGATGATTTCTTTTCAACATTCTCCAAAGATACTGAAGATAAACTGGATGTTATCAAATTAGAACCTCAAACAATAAGAAAAGTAACAAAATGGCCTTTAATTTTTATTATACCCTCCATTATAGCTATTATTATTACAATTGTTTTCTATGAAGGTGTAGAATATGCCATTCTATTAATGGTAGAAAGTTTCTTCTTCCTCGTGGGTCTTCTAGTTTTTTCTGTTGAACGAAAAAGATTCTCTAGTGACAAAAATACTTATACTTTTACCAACGAGGGCTTGAAAATTGAATCCAAAGCTGGTACTGATAAGTTTACTCCATGGGAACAAATTTCCAATATCAAAATTAAGGGACTCTATTCTAAAGATGTTGGTGCAAAAAGGTGTGAAATAACCACTTCCTATGGAGATAGAATAATAATTAAACTTAACTGGTTTATTGAAACAACAGAGGATGTAATGTATCCTCATATAACAGCTAAAATGATACAAAAATACTATGATAGAATGAAAGAATAGTTTTTAGTTTTAAAAGTGAAATTTGAGAATTAAACTTCGACAAAATCTTCTGTGTTATCACTAAAGATGTTATCCGTCAGAGTATAGGTAGATTGAGAGACATAACATCCCCAATAATTATTAGTAAATGTACAGGAATCAATTGTAATATTTGTTGAAAATTGTAAATATGCACCTATATAATTATGACTACATTCAGTTGTTTCAATCATAACATCTTCGCACCCTCTAAGAACAATTCCATATTTGTAGTTATAATTAAAAGTGCTATTTACTATTTGTATATTTGAACAATTATTCAATTCGAGCGGAGTGTAGTTATCTCTAATATTCTGGTCTCTGACTATAATATCTGTACTGTTGAGAAAATACAGTTGTCCATAATTAGATGAATCTATTGTTATATTGTTTGTATTAACAAACAAACCAAATTCCTTTCCATTAATTATGTTACCTTCAAATATAGAAGTTATCAAATAAACAGCATGACCGCTAAATTGAATTCCAGTGTTTATAATTACATTATTGCGAACGATAGCATAAAGTGATTCAGAAAGCACTATTCCACTTCTATGCCAGATTTGTTTCACATTTTTATTAGGCACTATGCAGGTATTGTTCTCAACTAAAGCATACTGTGAATACCAAATAATGATAGAATTGTACACGTTATTTATACACGTATTGTTTGCAACAGTACAGTATTCTGAGACTTCTTCAACTCCAGAAGAATCTACATTAATTCCATCCTCAAAATTATTACTGCAATTATTACCAAAAATGTAGCATCCTGGAGAATTCCAGATATAAATTCCTATTTTACTATTTGTACAAGTATTATTAATTAGCTGAGTTCTATTTGCTGCAACTAGAGAAATTGAAATACCAGCTGTTGTTGCTTGTAGATTGTTGTTTCTTATAATGAAGAAATCTGTTACATCTGAAACAAGAATACTATAATCATTTGAGGTTTTGATTGTATTATTTTCAATGATATAAGGATCAATTGATGTACCAGAACCAGACAAATTATACTTTCTAAAATCATTATTAGATCTTATAATAATTGGCTTATCTTCTGAAGGTTGTATAACTATTATTGGTATGATAATTGCTACACAAAGTAGTATAGCAAAAAAAATCATAAACATTTGCCTGTTTTTCAGAACATAAGATTTTAATTTACTCATATTTTTCTCTCTTTTGCAAACTAGTAAATATTAGTATATTAATAAATCTACCCAAAAAAAAGAATAATGAAAAAAATAAA
>JAEOTG010000313.1 GCA_016839985.1 Candidatus Heimdallarchaeota archaeon
GAATTAGCGGAAGTAAGAAACTTGCTGTGGATATAGATACAAGTGTTGATGCTATTGCTTTTGGTCTCTTTCCTGCGATTTATTTAGGATTTCTTGTATCAAAATGGGAAATTGTTCTGTCTTTGAGTATTCTTGCTGCTATTGCAACTGCTTTAATCTATGCTGGTTCTGTATGGTACAGACTTTATCGTTTTTTGAAACGAGATCCATTTTACACACCATATTTTGATGGATTACCTTGTCCTTTTGCAGCTATGGTTATTGCATGTTTAGTAATTTTTCCAGGTACACCAGCTTGGGTAATTATGGTATCTTCTATTATTGTCTCAGGTTTCATGTTGTCAAAAATTCCTCTTCCTTCGTTTAAAGGAATCCCTTCGATATTCGATTTATATTGGATTGTTACTACAACTATTTTTGTAGTTCTTTTTGCTGTTTTCCCATTCGAATGGATGGTATATCCAACCTACGGTATCGCTGTTTATATGATTGTGTACTTAATTTTTGGACCCGGATATGCTATTAGATTAGAAAAAGAAATGAAAGAAAAAATAGAATAAAAACAAAATAGATTTATTTTGTTAATTTAGTTTGAGCTATCTGCTCAAATCCAAGAGCATTGGACATAACTACATCCTTTGGCATAATTACCTCATCTATTTTCTTAACGATATTAGCTTCAAAGAATGCTTGTTTTAGATAACTGCCAAAGACAAAAGCTCCTCCACCACAGATTATGACCTTTTCAATCCACGCATCTGGAGGAAGATTATTTAGTAATCTATTACTTTCATCAACTATTACATCTGCTATCGAAGCAACAGCTTGATCCATTGCAGCACTAATATCCAAGGCTTTTCCTCCTACAAGAATATTGCTCTTTCCTTGTTCAATAGCAGCCATTAAATCAAAAGGTCTGACTATTTTTTGTGCTTTTTCTTGTATAGCTCTTGCAAGCGCACTTGTAAGGCTATCAACAGCTTCTTCAAGAGAACCAGAAGCAGCTCTCATCATGTTTCCTTTGTACATACAGAGAATATCTGTTGTACCATGACCTATATCAACTATAATTGAATCAACAGCTGTTTGAACACCACTGGTTTTCAAGGTATGCCAATAAGTACCATAAGGTTCTGGAGCGATGAAAACTTGTTCAACCAAAATTTTCATTTGCTTTGATTCTCCTGTAGAATCATTACGGATTTTTATTTCATGTGTTCCCTTCAAACCTCTGCTTAATTGTTTACTTTCTTCAGTTCCAGTTGCAATAGGAACTCCTGTTGCAACAACGAATTGTTCATAGTTAGATTGCATAATCAGACTCAAAACTGCTTTTAAAGCAAGTAGACTATTATCAATAGATTTCATCTTACCTTCAGAAGCTAATGGTTTTCTTATCTCGCTTTGAAGTCTTGCTAATTCACCAATATATACTTCTTGCCCTTTTGAATCTTCAATAATTAGATTGTTCAACCAGCTTTTATCCTGGGACATGCCTTGCCATCCAGGATTAGGAGTACCTATTACTGAGGGGATTCTATATTTCTTATCTTGACAAGTTAATTTAATTGTACTAGTTCCTAAATCAATTCCAACTGCATTAGTCATAGGTGCAATAGGCATCTAATTCACCACGGTTACATACTCATTTTTTCATTATTTAAACTGTTTGTTCGGTTAATGTTGTATCAAAAAAATAATTTCCTAAATCATTGAATACTTGATGTTTTAGATTCTTAAAATAGATAGAATCTTTTATCTTCGCTCTTTCTTTTTTAGAAATCATAATCATCAATCATGTATAATCAAATTTATATTTAAAGTCACAAAAAAAGGGATTATTCCTGGAAAATCATCAAGAAGTGCTAGAAAAAAATTCTCTAAATCACTGAAAATTAATTTTTTAATTATTAGAATCTCATTCGTAATAGAATTAGATAAGTTGTAACTTTCCTTTCCAATTATTCAAATCCATTTCTTACAGAAAATAAGGTTTATAGGGCTTGTGGGGTATGTTTATATAATTGGTATATAAAGTTATGAAAAAAGTATATAAATGCATGTGCTATCTTAAGTTTGCATAATTTATAACCCCGAGGTGGGAACTTTGGGAATATTCGAGCAAAAAATGGACGAACTGGAAATTAGGGCAGAAATTGATCGTGTATTACGTCAGTCTGCAAAATACTTTACTATCAGTAATGGTAAGAGAGTTCGTCTGAATGAAGCTATCCGTCTAAGAGAGTTTAGCGCAATGCTGGGATTGATTATAGCATATTCAGCAGGATCTTTTATGAGTGTTGACCGACTTCGAATAGAAGGTTTACATCCTGTTAGATATAAAAGAATAATAAATCGTTTAAACTGTTATAGTGGTCAAGTCAGTAGTGCTCTAGTTCTTGAGCTACTAAGGTTGCGGGATAATACAAAACTTAGTAAGTATGATCTTATTAAAGAAGTACAAGATAAATACTTCAGTAACAAACCTGTAGGAACAAGAGACATCACAGAATCACTTAACAGAATGCTACGTAAAACAATGGATGAATTCTTCTGGTTTGAGGATAGATTCTTCAGAAGGGGTAATTTTGAGCTACGATTGGTGGAAATCCCTAGAAATACACCATACGAACTCGCGAAAATTAGCCTAGATAACGTAATACAAATATAAAATCAGTTTCACTATTTTAAAAGAAATTTTCTTAGTTTGTTTTGCACTTTATGACTTAAATTCAATCCAATTATTGAAATGAATTAGTTATTTTTAACTTCATTATATAGTTTGAATATATTCCAATCTATGTTCCACTACAAGTTGAGTTAATTTTTGAATAGGTCTTACTATCAATCTTACAGATTCAGGTCTTTTATCTACTCGTAATCTATTACTGTCATCGAAAAAAGTATCACTTTGGGAGGAAGTTAAAATTTTCACTAAATCATTTCTTGCATCTAAACAACTACCAGTCATTACTCGATTTGCAGCTTTATCACTTTGAATAGCTCCTTCATCAATTAACTTCTGAATAATTTCTCTTTTGTCTATTCTATCTTTAGCAGGCAAATCTGATTTGTTTATGTACGCTACAACTGGAATTTTCTTACCAAATTTCTCACCTATTTTTTCTTTCGCCTCAAGTAGGGTTGCTTCGTTCATCTCTTTGGATGTTTTCTCAAAATTCATTAAGAGGAGCACACCATCAACTCCCTTCATAACAATATCTCTTTGAACTTTGTGTCTTTCTTCTCCTGGTGTAGTCCATAATTGATATCGTAGACGATCAAATTTCTTTCCTCTAAATGGAGGTGTTTGAAAAACTCCTTGATCAAAGAAAACAGTTCTACCTGAAAGATCTTGAATTTTTGTTAATGCTGAAACTATAAGTTCTGGATTCTCCATTCTCCTTAGTGCATTGAACACTGTTAACATACTAGTTTTTCCACTTAAAGGAGGTCCAAAGAGTACGATTTTCATAGTGGGTTTTCCTTCCCTATCCACTGTGAAAATATCTGTAAGTTCCAATTGGCTCATAAATAGATATCCGATGATTTCTTATTTAAACATATTCACAATCACAATGGAACTTATTTAGCTGATTTTCTTTTTCGAACTATTGGGATTGCTAGTATTGTTGTTACTAATAATGCACTTGTCCAGAATGGAAAAGCTAAACCATTTGTTTTAGGTTCTTCACCCTCAACAATAAATGAATCAGAGTTTGGTGATAACACAGTTCTACCTGCATAACCAAATCTTACAGCGAGATAGAAATTTCCATTGAAAGTATCCATTGTAACAAGATCACTTTCCCATTTATTTGCTGTTGGATCAAAATCTATAGAGAATGTAGCTACAACAGTTCCAACAGAATCATAGACTAATATCATGGTTAAAGCGTTATTAGTAAAATTATTCCAGGAATTGAGTTGAGTATAAGAAGCATTAACGTATACATAAAAACTCACTTCATCATTCATAGTAACCTCAGGTTCATCGACTGCTAAAATATGTTCAACTATTATATCTTCAATATCCAATCTTCCATATTGACTAGAACCTGATGCAATAATTGAAACTTCATAATCTGCTTCATTAAATGCTTGAAGAGAACAGTCAATATGCCATAACGAACTTACTGAATAACTTAAGGGTAAGAAAGCATATACTACAGAGGAAAATTCTTCTTTAAATCGAACATAAACATCTACACCACTTGTATCATTTATTGCAGTTCCATTTTCATATTCCAAGTATACATTATTTAGTGAATACGCCCAATTACCAGTGTTGTAATTCTGAGTATAACTTCCAATAGTTATAGGCTCACCAGGAACAAGTGAATAGTCTAAATCTTCGGTATATCCTAAGCCATCTTCAGTTGCATAACTTGCAGGAAGGGTCGGTGTAGGATCCATCATAATGCTTGTAAGAATATACGCTTCATCGATAAGTTTACCACTCACAAACACCTCTATATCTCCTGTTTCAATTGATTGAGTAATTGTCCATCCACTAGCGTTA
>JAEOTG010000043.1 GCA_016839985.1 Candidatus Heimdallarchaeota archaeon
GTAAGGTACTTTAGACATGATTTTAGCAACAAAGCTGGAATTTAAATGTCTTTTGATAATTGGGAAAAAGAATTATTGACAAAATGGTGCGGGGAGGGAGATTCGAACTCCCGAACCACTAAGGATCCGGTTCCTCATCTAGCCCTTGATTTAAGGAATAAATCCAAATCTTGAGCCGGACGCCGTTGGCCACTTGGCTATCCCCGCAGCGATTAGTTTATTGTGGCACTTGAGATATCTTTGTTTTCTTTTTAATCTTTTCTTTCTCATTCTATAGTTTTAACAAAGGAAGTTCAAGTTGTCTTTTCGAAAGAAATTCACAACCATCTTTAGTAACAATAACATCTTCTTCGATACTACAAAAACCATGATTTTCTACAAAAACATGGAGCTCTAAAGTGAACACTTGACCTTCTTCAACCTCATACATAACGGATTGGCCATATCTCTCCCATTTTGGTCCAAGTAAACAACCTCCATCATGAACATTGAGGCCTATTTGGTGTCCTAGTGCATGTTTAAATTCTTCATATCCTGCATCTGTAATAATTTTACGAGCAGCAAAATCAACTTCCCACCCCTTCACTCCTGGTTTGAGTTTTTCTGCTCCTGTAGAGATTGCTTTAATTACAGTTTTGAAAGCTTCTTGTATCTCTTTAGACGGAAGGTTTTCATTCTCTTTCAGAACATAGTTCAATCTCTGTATATCTGATGCATAGCCTTCATAAAAAACACCAAAATCGATGTTGATTAAATCACCTGGTTTCAATACAATATTTGCAGAACCTTTTCCATGACCAATAGTTGTTTCTGCTCCGATGTTAATTAATGGTGGATAAGAAACTGTGACATTATTCTCTTCAGCAAAGTCCAGTAATATTTTTTCTAAATCCTGTTCATTCATTCCTAATTTTACGGAATCTGCTAATCTTTTATGCCCTCTTTCACTTATTTCTACGGCTTTTTTTATTCTTTCAACTTCTGTAGGTGTTTTTCTTCCTCGCAGTGCTGCAAGAAAATTATCAGAAGATATCAGTTTCTCTTTGTAAGGCGTGTTTTCTAACATTTTGTTTAATCTTAGCCACATCCCATGAGTAAGACCATCTGCTGCTACGTTATCTTCTGCAAAATTGATAGCAATAGAGTTTGGATTCAATTCTTTTAATACTTTTAATAAATCGTGCTTAATACTTTCATCATATCCAATTATTGTGTCATAAATTCCCAAATGCTCTACGTTTGGAACATCATATCTACCGCAAATAACGATTTTTCTTCCATTTCTACTTATAAGAAATACAGTTTGCCAAGTAAGCCATGTTTCTTCAAGTAAAAAATATAAACTGGGATCATGAATTTCTGAAGTCTTTCTAACATAAATTAACCATAAATCAATATTCAATTCATTTAGGATTTCTATAGCTTGATCTGTTTTTTGTTCAACTAATTTCATTGTTGAATAAAATTATCTCCTACTTTATTTGTATTTCTGCTGATACTTAATGTTTAGCTCTTTAAGTGATACATAATGAATTGTAATTTTGGGTTTCTAGAACTAGTTTTTTCTCCATAAGAGAAAGTTAAAGAAGCTTTAAATATATGATATTTTGTTAGGTTATATTCAAAAATCGTTAATGTGATATTGTCCATGTCTAGGGATGAAGTTGATAAAAAGGGGAACAAAAAGGATGCAAATTCTTCTAAAATTGCATCAAAAATTAACATTTCTGAGAGGCAAAGACAAACATTAATTGAAGTTGTTGACGATATAGCAGGAGAGGAGGTTAAACAAGTAACACTGGTTTTACTCAATGCAGATGGAGAAACAACGGATGAAGAAATATCTGAAAAATTAGATATGAGACTAAATCAAGTAAGAAAATCATTGTATAAGTTATATGATCTCCAACTAGCAACATTTAGAAGAATTAGGGATAAATCTACAGGATGGTTTGTATATTTCTGGACATTACATCCTGAAAGGATAGATGTGTTTGTAGAAAAAAAACAACAGGAAGTCCTAGAAAAATTAAACTCCAGATTAGATTATGAAGAAAACAACATGTTCTTCACCTGTAATAATCCTGAATGTCCGAGAGTAATCTTTCAAGAAGCGATGGATAATAATTTTGAATGCGAACACTGTGGTGGAAGGTTGGAAGCCTTTGATAATGAGCAGCTGATAACAGTGTTAAAAGAAAAAATTAGCGAATTGGAAGAAGTTAAGATAAAGACTCAGAAGATAATGAAAGGAGAAAAATAAGATTCAATTATTATTGTTGTTTTAGTCTTTTCTGAATCACTTCACTTTCTAGCTCTTTTATCGCGTCTTTTGCTATCCACCTTGAGCTTTTAGAGTCTATCTCTAGTATTTCCTTCGCTGTTTCGAGAGCTTCAGAATTAAGGTATAAATTCCTTTTACCAATTTGTCTCAATGCCCAATTTACTGCTTTTTTCACATTTTTCCTGTTGTCAGTTGCTTCTTTTTTAATAATAGGGAGGAATTCTTCAAATCTAGAATCAAGCGCTGTCTTGTCTTTCCATGCTAAAACTGCTATTAAAGCAAATGAAGCTCTTTTTTCAAATTCTCCTTCTCTGGTGCTCCACTCAACAGCTTTTTTGTACGCACTTTCTATGAGATAAAACAAATTCATACATGTTTGGTCAACAATTTCCCAATAGGAGAAGTATGGAGATGAAATCCAATCGTCCATTTGTTTTTCAGTAACTTGAGCAGGATCATCAATCATCCCTGCAAGAATCATTGTTTCTCTATAACCTAATTCCCAAAGCTGCTGTGCTAATTCTCGGTTTTTCTTAATATTCTTAGCCATTTTTCTAAGAACTGGAATCTTTATGCCATAAGCTTTTTCAGGATTAATTCCACCCCTCTTCATACCTTCTATACTCGTTGGATCATAAAGATTTTCGAACTCTTCTATTATGTCTTTGATTTTCATTGTATTAAATGTGAACTAAATAATTCACATTAAAAATCTGTTGTAACCTTTAAAATTAAGTAACCTTTTTTGAAATTGCAATAAAGTTTTATTGATGTCTTCTTCAAACCTATAATAATAAAAGAGGTGTTATTGAGATGATAACTTATCTATCAGAAATAAAAGAAGAGATGAAAAAAATCGGATTAGATGATTTAATAATCAAACTAGACCACATAGCTTATAGAGTGAAAAAAGGTGAAAGAGTTAAAGCTATGGTTGAATTAGCAAATGCTGTACCTTACCATGAATTCAAATCTTTCAAAGTTATTTCAATGAATGCAATCACAAGTTGTATTAAGCTTGATGAAACATTGCCTGTAATAGTTGTAAGTGAGGGATTAGCTGAAGATTCAATCGTTGAGAAATATGTAGAAAAATATGGAGGTAGAATTCATCATTTAGCTTATTTAGTGAAAGATATAGAGAAAGTTGTAGAAATTCAGAAGAAACGAGGAATAAAGTTCACTACAGATAAGATAATTGGCAGTGAAGAAGAAGGTATAAAACAAATATTTACAATACCTACGCAAACTGCAAATCACATAATAGAATACATTCAAAGATTCGGTGACTTTGATGGTTTTTTCACACCTTCAAATATAGGCGCTCTTATGAAATCAACAGAAAAATTAGGTGAGGCATAAAATGGATAAAATAATAGGTAGCATCACATCTGCACTCTATCCCAACCCAGTAATGCTTGTATCAGCATCTCATAAAAAAGAAGAATCAATAATAACTTTGGCTTGGGGTGGGACTTTGTGCTCAAATCCCCCTATAATTGGTGTATCTATAAGAAAAAATAGATTTTCATACAATCTAATAGAAAAATCAAAGGAATTTGTAGTAAATATCCCAACTTCTGAAATGCTAGACTCCATTGAACTCTGTGGCACAAAATCTGGTCTAGATACAAACAAATGGGATGAGTGTAATTTTACAAAGATGAAAAGCCAAGAAATAAAAACTCCATTTATTAGCGAATGTCCAGTTAGTATTGAGTGCAAACTTAATCAGATAATAGAATTAGGGACGCATGATTTGTTCTTGGGTGAAGTAGTAGCAGTTCATATAAATGAAGAATGGAAGGATAAAAGATATCCAAACATGATTACTTACACACGTGGAGTCTATAAAAAATGTGTAGACCCTAGTTAGTCTAAATGGTGGCAGGACAGGGATTTGAACCCTGGATCCTTTGCTCCCGAAGCAAAAATCCTTCCAAACTAGACCATCCTACCATTTCATAATTAATATCTATTCACATTTTTCTATCATTGAATTCATCATATGTTTCATGATAAGAAATATAGTTTTTTGGATAGATAGCTAAATTATTAAAATTACACAAAAGAAGATGATAGAACATGTCGATAAGCGTTTTAAAACCTTCACAGATCAAGAAATTAGAAATGAACGAGAATGATATTTTTATTGTAGTTGACACTTTTAGAGCTACTACTTCTCTATTAACATTAAAAAACGCAGGTGTAAGAAGGATATATATTGTTCAGAATGAAGAAGAAGCTAAAGAAGTGCATTCCAAGAAATTTCCTAAAAGTCTTCTTGTTGGTGAAAAAGGAGGTTTAAAAATTGATGGTTTTAATTATGGAAACACTCCTTCAGTTTTTTATGATTCTAACTTCAAAAAGAAAGAAATTGTTTTTACATCTACTAGTGGAGCAAAGATTTTCTTATTATTGCAATCAAGAAGAAATGTTTATACTGGAGCATTAGTAAATCTGTCTAGCTTATCTGAAGAAATTTCAAAAAGTGTTCTTAAGCAGAAATGTAACATATACATAATTCCTTCAGGATATTTTATGGATGAGAGTGAATATGTTGTAGAGGATTGGGTCACTTCTGTACTAATAGCAGAGAAACTTGCAGAGAAAACAAAATTCAGTATTTCAAATACAGATGATTTCTGGGAAAAAACAAAGAAAACAATCAATAATCATATTGATTTCAAAAAAATGTTATTAGAATCCCCTAATGGTTTAAAGCTAAAAGATATGGGATTTGAAAATGATGTTCAATTTGCTTCTTCAATTGATAAAATTGATAAAAATTTGAAAGTGAAAAAATGGCTGAATTTCAATAAAACAAACATTGTAGTTTTAAAATAGAAATAAAAATGAAAAAACAAGAATTAAGTTTTTACAGAGTTAAAGTCTGTTTTCTCATCTCTTTTTTCTATGTGGAATTTATCAATGACTTCTGAGGGTATACGTTTTAAGACTCTATAAGGATCATCAAAGATTGATAACATGTTCCATCCTATATCCAATGATTCGAAAATAGTTCTATCTTCGTGATAACCTTGGTTAATGAAATTTTGTTCAAAAAGGTCTGCAAACTCTAGAACTTTTTTGTCTGTTTCAGAGAGAGACTCATCTCCAACAACTGCAACTAAATCTCTTAAATCTCTTCCAGTAGCATAAAGGGCATAAAGCTGATCTGATACAAATTTATGATCACTTCTTGTAGATCCTTGTCCTATAGTATCTTTCATGAGTCTTGATAGTGAAGGCAAAGGATTAATTGGGGGGTAAAGACCTTTTCGATTCAATCCTATATCAACATAAACTTGACCTTCTGTA
>JAEOTG010000314.1 GCA_016839985.1 Candidatus Heimdallarchaeota archaeon
AAGCAATTAACATACTAGAAAGAACTATAGAAGCATTAGAAAAACAAACAGGAGTTAGGTATAAAGGAGTCTTATATGGTCAATTTATGAAAACAACTGATGATATTTATTTAATAGAATTTAATGTTAGATTTGGCGATCCTGAAGCTTTAAATGTTCTACAGCTTTTGGAAACAGATTTTAACGAACTCTCTCACCAGATGATTGATGGGAACCTAAAGAAAGCAAGATTCAGTCCTTTGTCAACAGTGTGCACATATCTAGTTCCTAATGGGTATCCAACATCACCAAGAGAAGCTCAAGAAATAAAGATTAAAGATTCTATTAACATTGACTTATATTATGCATCCGTTTATAGAATTAAAAAATCTTTGAGGACAACAAAAAGTAGAGCCATAGCATTAGTTGGAACTGGTCAGAATTTAGAAGAAGCAAGAGAAAAAATCAACAAAAATATCTCTAAGATTGAAGGTAACTTATATTACAGAAAGGATATTGGATTATATCTATAATAAATTTAAACTTGAGTTAGAATGTCCTATTAAGATACTTTTGTTCTATTAAGCGGTCACAATATACACACCGAAGAATAAGTGGTTCCTTTGAAATCACATCAAATGAAGATACTATTGGTTCACGTGTATTAGAGATGCAATTAGGATTAAGACAGCTGATGAAATCTTCAACATGATCTGGAATTTTTAGGTGGATCTTCTCTTTTACATTGTAATTTTCAATTATGTTTACTGTTGCAGTTGGAGCAATAAAAGATAACTTTTGTATTTCAGATTGATTCAAAGCTTTTCCTTTGATTTTTACTACATCTTTTAATGACATAACTTTCGATGAAACTCTAATTGCGAGAGCAACGGTATAAGGATAATTAGCATCGATTCCAAGAACTTCCAAAATCTTTAAAGCTTTTCCTGGAGGAATTCTATCAATAACTGTTCCTTCTTGTATTTTTGTTACTATCAGTTTATCATTTTTCTCACTCATACTAAGCTATCTCCAAATATTTTAAAATCAAAGCCATTCTAATCCAAACACCATTTTGAGCTTGATCGAAATATCTTGAATGCTTAAGTTTATCTATTTTATAATCAATTTCATCAACTCTTGGCAGAGGATGAAGAATAATCATATTTTCCTTTGCTTTCTCGATATCGTCTGGATTTATTTGATAAATACCCTTCAACCTTTCATAATCTGTTGGATCTGGAAAACGTTCTTTTTGAATTCTTGTAACATACAATACATCTAACTCATCTATAATTTCTCTTAGGTTTTCAAATGTAGAATATTCACAGTTCATCTCTTGAAGTCTAAGAGTAATATTTTTCCTCAAATTTAGTGCAGGTGGAGATATAAGATTTATTTCAACATTGTTATATTTTGCTAATGAAAAAAGCAAAGAAGGGATAGTTCTCCCATATAATAGATCTCCCATTACTCCTATTTTTAAATTATCAATTTTCTTGAATTCCTTCTGAATTGTATATAGATCTAAGAGAGCTTGTGTTGGGTGTTCTTGTGTTCCTGTTCCACCAGAAATAAAAGGAATAGTAGCAAATTCTTCAGCTATTTGACTGATTCCTTCAATATAGTGACGAATAACTGCAATATGAGCATAATGATTAATCATTCTAATTGTATCTGCAATACTTTCTCCTTTAACAGCACTACTCGATTTTGAGCTAGTAAATCCAAGAATTTTTCCTCCTAATCTCAACATAGCACTTTCAAAAGATAGTCTAGTTCGTGTACTCGGCTCAAAAAAAAGTGTTGCCAAGATCTTACCTTTGCATTTATCTGCAAAATCAGAAGGATTTTCTTCTATAGATGAAGCAAGAGAAAAAATTTCTTGAAAGAAATCTCTTGAGATATTTCTAACAGAGAAAAGATGTTGTCGTATCATACTTATCTTTCTTCCAAAAGAGAAAAAATAATCATAGTTATAAAAGATGTGATAGACACATTATTTTTTGCAAAACAAAGTAAAATGAAGGTTTTTAGATATGTTTCTATTCATATTATGTTGAACTAAAAACTAGTTGTTTCTCTTTATAGGATAAGTAGCCTTTTACCAATGAACCTTTATCTAATTCTGATCGACACATTGGACAAGATGATTTTTCTGTTAACCAATCTTCAAAATGTTTTGGATGTCCTGCATAACTACAATTGGGACACAAAATTACAGCTAGTTTATCTTTTTCTTTCAAATCAAACTCTTGTAAGCAAATTATACATTTGTTCCCAGAAATAGCCTCTTCAACGAACTTTGCCCATTCTCTTATCTCTTCTTTTTCTTGTTCATCGTATTCTTCAGTAGAATCCACTCGAAATTGCCTAATAGTACTCACTATTTTCTCCTTATTTACATAAGATATGGATGCAGAATTTTGTATTCTCTGTTCGAGGTTAGATAGAAATGAAGAAAAACCTCTTCTGAATGTTTCCAGTGTTCTTTGAAACCTTTTTTCGATTTTTGAAGCAAAAGGTTCTTTCATATCGTTTCCTGTTGTTTCTTCCCTTATTTTCTTACCACAATAGGCGCAAAAAACACTTTCTTCTGGAAGCTTTTTTTTACAAAATGGACAAGAAATAATGAGAACCACCTACTCAGGTAACTCTTTCTTAGCTTGGCATTGAGAACAATACCACCATGAACCACCTGTCGGAGGAAAATATCTGGACATACCCAATCCACAAGTTTCACATACTTCACTGTGGTCTTCAAACTCAAGAGCAATCTGTAGAAAATCATGCGTTTCTAAGAAATACTTCGCAAATTTTATTGAATCTAAAACTGTTTCAAGATCTAGAAATTCTATATTTGATCCATGAATTCTGTGAGTTGTTACATAATCAAATGCTTGTATTGGTTTAATTTTTCCTTCAGCTAAAGGATTACTAGCAATGTATACATTTTCAGAGGAATTAACGATCATTTCTATCAAACTTCTGTTCTGTAATCCAAAACCAAGCATGTTAAAAGGAAGCAAGAAGAGATTAATCTTAGGATTAGATGTTATGAAAAACGATACTGATCCAATAGGCTCTTTAGTATATATCCCAATATTTTTGCAATACTTTGAGAGAGCATTAAGATATTTGTTTAACAGATCATTATCTCTTTGATCTGCAAGATTATAATCCAAGAATAATGCAGTGGGTGAAAAATTCAAATTATCCATAAGTCGAGTTATTTCTCCAATATCTACAAATTTGATAATTAACATAATTTTTATTTCGCTTAATTCATCATTTAGTACATTAAAGAATTGAACCATTTCATCATTATAAAGATAAAATAAGCAACCTTCAGCGCCAGCATGATAAGATCTAGTAACCAGAGATAGAAGAGATTCTAGATTCTTAACTGGATAATCATCAGGAATGGAATCAAAAGTGGGGTATCTTACAGATCCTACTATTACTTTGGGAATGATTTCTTTTAATTTATCCAACGCACTCATCGAACTCAATAAAATAATAAACTATCGTTTTTTAAAACTTATCGCAATAATATGATGAAATTTAGATAAAAAATAATGAAAAAACATCAATTCTTGATAGCTATTAGGTTTTTCCATTCATCTTTTGAGGAAAGAAATAGACAATTATTAGTTTCAACAATTTCCAAGATAATGCTAGTAATCTCACTTGAAAAGGGTAAAGATTGGATTTCCTCATTTGACATTGAATATATATCTTGATTTAATAGTTCACAAAATTTTGCTGCTTGATGATATTCTTTGATGTTAATTTCTTCCGATTTGTTGATTTTATCTTGAAGAAATGCAATTCTATAAAGAGCTGTCGCAATCAATAAATTTGCATGAATCTGTCCATCTGGGATTATCCTTGGTTCATAGAAGAAAAGGTTATTCTTCTTACTGAGCTCATAACCTTTTTTGATGGGATCTATAAGATTTAATAATTCAGCTTTCTTGGGATTAGGTTGACCATATTTGTTATTATTTGAGTAAATAAGCTTGTATTTCTCCAGATATTCGGGAAAATGTGTTTCAATAGTTTTCAAAAAATCTTGTTTATTTCTGCCTGGAGATAATGTTAATCCTCCTGAGATGATAAATTCTGCATTAACTTCTTTGGCTTTGTTTATAATCTGAGAAAGATTATCTTGACTGTCCCCGATGAATGGTAAAACTGGTGTTATATAAATTCCAGATGAAATTCCATTTTCTCTCAATATTCTTACAGTTTCAAAACGTTCTGAAGTCGAACTGGCATTTGGTTCAAAGATCTTCTGCATTTCTTCATCATATAGAGTGACAGTAACATCTACTCGAGCAAAAGAATCTTGATGAATCTTATTGAGAAGATCTAAATCGCGAAGAACAAAACTACTTTTTGTTAATATTCTGATAGGAAAACCATAATCATATGCTATTTGTAGAAGCTTTCTAGTTATTTCAACCTTTTTTTCAGCAGGTTGGTATACATCACAAACATTCCCAAACATGCTGATTACAAACTTGGGTGGGAGACTTGATTTTATGTCATTATTTGAATATGGAATATAGTCAACTAGAGTGGATGTTCTGTTCCTATTATATGGAATGAAATCTTTCTTCTTAAGATAGCTTTCTAAGAGCTCAGGAGCATTTATCTTTACTCTTATTCTTTCACAATAATCATGGTGCATATAATATTCTTCAGATTTTCCAAAACAGTAAGCACAATTATGATAACATCCTTGATATGGATTGAGATGTACTTGAGATGGTGTCTGTGAACTAGTTCTGATCAATGTTTTTGCTTTAAATGGTTGGATAATCAAATCAATCCACATTAAGATTTCTTTTGGTAAAATAGCAATTTTTCGATATATAAGGAGATAGAATTATGTTCCTTCTGTATTTCAATTCCTCTCTTTTTTCTTCCTTATTAATTTAATAGAGATATATGTGCTAATATAGATTACAACAAATATTATTAAAGCTCTATTTTCTATTTCTGGAATGATGGTCCTCCCATTGGATTGGGATCATAAACTCCTCTTCCCCCGAAGCTTCCATCTATAGCATATCCTCCAGAACCATGAATATCATATAAATGTAGGATTCTTGTTTTTTAAAGATAGTTGAATAGAAAAAGAGAAAATACGAAAAACTAGCTTTGTTTGAATTCTACTCCAAATCCGCCTTTTGGATGATCCCAATCCACACTTCCGTGAGGACAAACTATCCTACAAGTTCCACATTCAAGACATGCGATGTAATCAAAAGAAACGGGACCTTCTGCTTCTTCTCCTTCAGTGAATTTGTAGCAGTCTGCTGGACATCCATATACACAATCAAATGTTGTACATTTACTTTTACAAATCTCTGGATTAATTGTTATATGTGCATAATTTTGATCTGAGGTAAACTTGGTTAAATCTAATTTTTCTTCTATTGTCATAGGTTTTTTTGCTTTACTCATATTGATCTCAATCCTCCTATTGCATCTTTTACTAAAACGAGAATTCCTGCTTTTCGCAGAACATATTTAATTGCTGTAGGAAGAATTCTCTTTCTTGGTCTTCCAGTATTCCTAAGAATCCTTTCCATTAAACCTGTTAACATGTCAGGATAAACTGTAAAAACTCTCTTGTTTTCCAGGAATTTAGCAGCTCGTTTGAATTTTTTCATATCTTGGTAAGCAAAACTTGCTTTCATATTATTAAGATATAGTTTTGTTTTTTTACGGGAGTAATCACTCATTTCAAGAATCTCTAATGCTGTTTCTCCAGCAATTCTTCCAGATTCTAATGCAAAGTTAATACCTTCTATGTACAATCCTGCATTAAGAACAAGACCTGCAGCATCTCCAACTACCATGACACCATTCCCATAAAGTTTAGACATATGTTTAAAACCTCCTTCAGGAATTGTGTGAGCAGAATATTCAATCATCTTAGCATCTTTGAGTAGATTTTGGATATAGGGGTGAGATTTGAAATATTCTAAAACCTCAAATGCTTTGAGCTGTTGTTGAACTAAATCTTTCAGGTTGAGAATTAATCCAAAAGATAATGTGTTCTTGTTTGTATAGAAAAAGCCACCACCAGGGATTCCTTTTGTATATCCTAAAATTTCATTACTAATACCCTCATTTCCTGTAATTTGGAATCTTTCCTCAATTTGCTTTTGGGATAATTCGTAAGTTTCTTTCATTCCCACTGCATGATGTTGAGGATTAGGTTTTTTCGCTAAACCAGCTTTTTCAGTGAGAATATTATTAGATCCTTCTGCAATAATCACTAGCTTTGTTTTTAATTCCTCATCTCCAGATTTTACACCACAAATCTGCTTTTCATTCCAAACAAAATCGTCAACTACTGAATCAGGAAGGATCATAACACCTTCTTCTTCAGCTTTGCTAGCTAACCACCTGTCAAATTTTGGACGAATAACAGAAATTCCATTATATGGTGGCTCATTGAAATCCTTCAAGTTAACATCAATTGTCATTGAACGAATATCAGAAAGTAATGTTATTTTCTTGGAAATAAGATTTCTTTCAAAAGAATCTTTTTCTTCCCAGTAATTAGGAATAAGTTTGTGTAGAACAGGGCCATATAAAGCTGCTCCGCTAACATTTTTAGCTCCTGGATATTGACCTCTTTCAAGAACAACAACCTCTTTTCCTGCTCTAGCAAGAGTCAGAGCTGCTGCAATTCCTGCAGGTCCTCCACCAATCACAGCTATATCAAAGTCATAATCAGTAGTCATTACGTTTCGATTGAAAATTGATTTATAAATTATGCGAATAGGCAAATTTTAGTTAATTAATTTACTAATTCATGTTTAAACCTTGTCCCCAATTTCCATCTTCATCATAATTAAAGGATTTGAATAATCCACAAGCTTGCCAAATTTCATCAAACCATGGTTGAAGCAATCTTGGAATTATAATGAATTCATCATAATCTTCTACAAAAATCTCTTCAAGCTTTAAGATATCCTCTTCTATAGGTGTTGGATTAGCTCCCAAAATATCCTTATTGAGTTTCAAAATATAACCTTTTACACCCACTAAAGTGAGAAAAAGTGTAATAGGAGTCTTAACTTCTAATGTTCTTAGAACTTGAACATAGTTTGGAAAGGCATCAATAATTTCTTTCTCAAAATCAACACTTGGAATTTCATATCTCTCAACAATTGGTTTGAGAATACTTCCTTCAACAGCTTCTATAATGCCACTTTTGTAAAGATGAACATAAGATCGTGCAGCACCTGAAAGATCTTGTGTATGTGTTAAAAAACCATCAAAAGTATGACTTGATTCTATCCCCATAGCTTTGATTGGTTCTAATCTAGAAGGACTTCTAGTTATTATTTCAATATTGTACATTTTATCGATTTTTGTAGATTCTTCGGGAATTATATGCAATACAATTTTCGCATTTTCAAGGAATTTTACAGGCGTTCGATTATTAGCCAATTCCTTAATTCTATCATTTCGAAAAATGCCTTTCACAGCTGATAACTTGAAATGAATTTATTTAAGTTTTCTTTTCATCTGAATGCAAAAGCATTGTATCTCATCAAACCTGTACAGCATATATCTCTTCTTTTACACTCTTTAAAGATACATTAGTTATTGTTTTGCCTACTCCATCAATATTTCTAATACTTTCAGCAACAATCTTTCCTAATTCTTGAATGGATTTTGTTCTAACTTTGGCAAGCATGTCATTTTCTCCAGTAATAATATGAATTTCATAAACT
>JAEOTG010000315.1 GCA_016839985.1 Candidatus Heimdallarchaeota archaeon
AGATTGTAATCTGAAGTCTATAAATTTATCTCATCTAGAAAATTGTAAAGAACTAAAAGAACTTCATTTAGATCATAATTCAATAGCTACTGTTGATTTATCTTCATTAAGTAACTGTACAGAATTGGAAATTCTTGATCTATCTGATAATGAGTTAACTGAACTCAATCTTGATCCTTTAGTTAAATGTATAAAATTAAAAAAACTATTTTTAGCTAGGACTAATATTCCCTCTATCGAACTTATTCCTCTAAAAGAGTGTAAAAAGTTAGAAATACTTGATTTAGAGTATATGCCATTAACTTCTATAGATTTTAAACCTCTACGTAACTGTACAGAATTAAGAGATCTCAATTTGAGAGGAAATAATATTACTTCTATTGACCTTAGTTCACTACGTAATTGTACAGAATTAGTTGATATTGATTTAAGAAATACTCAAATTACTACTCTTGATCTCAAGCCTTTAAGAAAATGTCTTTACTTGTATGGTTTGAGATTGAATCTAAGTAAATTAGAATCTTTGGATATTAGTCCGTTAGCTAACAATGTTTGCTTAACAGATTTTTATATTCATAAGAGAACCAAACTTTTTTGTGATAGAAGATTAATAGACACATTACAATCTCCTGCTTTGAAAATACTAAAAACCAAGGGAAAAATAATACCGAAATAAAAATACATCATCATTTTTGTTAATAGGATGGAATGGTCTGATACATCTTATTCGTTTTCAGTATTATTTCTCCCTCTAGTATATTCTTATTGAAGAACTTCTCTGATGCAACTAAATCCACTTTCTTCTCTTCCACTCTTCTGATAAACTCTTCAAAGGAATAATTTTTTTCTCTCACCTTCTACGTTTGGGAGCTCTTAGAGCTTCCACTACCCTTTATTCTCTATCTTCTGGAGAATCTGTTCTCGGGGTTCTTGTATTCCTTGGAGTTTTTAATTTGTCATGTTTCTTCTTTAGGAGTCACTTTTTCTTTACTTGGCTTTAATTATATGCCATTGTGAAGAGCGATTAAGAACTAAAAAAGACAAATCTTTATTACGATAAGTCTAGCTAATGATTTTTCTTGTTTTCCCCTAAATTGACATTTTTTTTCTTTTGAGGTTTAAGTAAGCTTCTTGTACAATACTATAAACAATTCAAGAGTGATGCAAAATGAAATATAAACACGATCCTGATGGGGATGGGGACGAAGATATAGGACCACCTATTTGGCGACCATGATTTGAAATCATGTTCGTTTCTTTTCTCTTTTTTAACACACAATTGGAAGAACTACGTCTTGAAAATGTAAAAAATATGCAATTTTCTTCAAAGGATATTTAAGAACCATTCTCTTGTTCAACATGTTTGGGTGTGTTTATTGTATAATGAAGACATGATTCAAAAAATAAATATAATTAGTATAAAGGAAGATCTACAACGTTATATCAGAGTATTACGAATTTTTGCATCAAACAATAAATTCGAAGAAACAACAATTGAGCTTATAGAAGAGACAATAGATAAAGCAAAAATGATAGATGACAAGAAATCTCTTGTAGATTTGATAGAACTAAAGATTTCTCAAATTGAACATCTCAATGATAGCATTAATCAAATATCAGAAATGATGATGCTTATGAGAAATTTATCATTGGAAATAAATTACAGTGATGGATTAGCTCTTTCATACAATATTGAATGGTATATTGAAAAAATAAAAGGAAATAAATCTAAGAGTAAAAGGGCTTTAGATTTTTCAATTAAGATTATATCAGATTGCAAAGAATATGTTGAATATAGTTATTTTGTTTGTTATTACTCATACGCTGTTGAATTGTGGTTAGAAGAAAATAATCCACAAAGCTCCTCTATATTAGAGAAATGTGTAGATTTTTTCCGTAAAAAAGGTTTTTTCAGAAGCTTAGTACAAGCACTGTCTATATTATTCATTATATATCAAGAAACACAAAATGGGAAAAGTGCGTTGAAAACAACGCAAAATCTGTTAAGTAGCAAAATTCCTTTTGATAGTCTTCCACGTGACATTCAAGCATATTCATATTATTTTATAGGTTTAAGTCATAAATTGCAACTGAATCTGTTACTTGCAGAAAAATATCTAGAAAAGGCAAGAAAAATATTTAAAGAAAAATTAGAAAAAAGCATATATTCGTTTTATTATATACATGTATTATCAAATCTTTCCACAATATTAGCATTACAAGGAAAAATGGAACAAGCACTAGAATTGATAAAAGAAGTAGAGAACCTACTTCAAACTGGATATCTCTCAAAATATTTTGATCCAACAAGCAAAAGACAGATAACTCACTCCTTCAATTTAGTTAACTTCTATGTCAAATCAAGAGTTTATGGGAAAACTAATGAACTTACAAAACTTATTAATGACATCTATAAGAATAGTAAAGTAAATTATAGCAATGCTGTTATGCTAACAGAATTTTTACTAAATGCCAATTTAAATATTGAACAACTTATGGAATTAAAAAATACCAATAATAATAGTTTGGAACGAGTAAGACACATTATAGGTTTCTTAATAGAAAAAACAAAAATCAACACAGAGATAAATAAAGATCAAAATAATCTTAATTGCATAAAGACTATTCAACAAAGATTCAAAACAAATAAAATGACTTTTATTGAAAAGACTTATGCTGATTTACTCATTGCACAACAATTATTTTCTTTAAAGCGTTTTGCAGAAATTCACCCTCTATTAAAAAGATATGAAAAACAACTTCATCGTATTGAAGTTCTCGAACTACGTATTTTCATGGAAGCTTTCATCCAAGTAGGAGCGTATAATAGTGGTGATCCTTTAGCACCAGCACTACAGTATATGGCTATTAAGAAATGCAGAACACATGGATTTTCTAGATTAGAAAATATATTACTTGATTATCTACAAATGCTTAAACAGGATGCTCTAAGGTTAATGCTGTAATAAACGATTGGATCATTTCCTACGTTTGGAAGCTCTCAGAGCTTCCACTACCCTTTGTTCTCTATCTTCTGGAGAATCTGCTTCTCGGGGTTCTTGTATTCCTTGGAGTTTTTTAGTTGTCATAAAATTTCTAACTCATTTGAAATAAATTATCAGAACAAATTTTGTTATCCAAAAAAGAATCTAATCTTACCACAAAAGAGAAGGTTTAATGTGGTAAGATTTGTAAA
>JAEOTG010000044.1 GCA_016839985.1 Candidatus Heimdallarchaeota archaeon
AACCTAATGATATGAAAATGGAATAAAATAAGCTAGGAATAACTCCTCCTATCCCGACAATTAAGACAGAAGACCAAATTATAAGACTTCTTCTTGCAAGTCTTTCTCTTTCTGTAAGAACTTCTCTTTTTTTCTCTCTTTTAATGCGCTCAATTAATCTCAATATTGAAATTAGGATTAAAACACTAGATAAAAAAATCAGATAAAAGAGAATACCAGCACCAACACGATAAGGTCCTCCTAAATAAATAAAATAATATAAGCTAGCAGCAAATCCTCCTATCCCGACAATTAAGACAGAAGACCAAATTATAAGACTTCTTCTTACAGGATTTTCTCTTTTTCCAAGTATTTCTGTTTCTGTAATTACTTCTCTTTTTTTCATTTTTACGTCAACTATTCTAACATTAATCTTACTCATTTACTTGTAATAAACTTTACCAAAAATAGAAACAATTTTCACAAAAGTATATCAAAAAATAAATTTGAAGAATCTTTCTTTTTCTAAAAAATTCATAAAAGAGTTTTTTGGATGAAATAATTTCTTGATTTTAGTTATTCTCAATCAATCATTTTTTCTTTTCTTAATGCGTTGCGTGCCACTATAGTTCTAATTAAACTTGCTATAGAAACTAAGATAAATAAACCAAAGACAATTAGAAGAACTAGCCAAGTTGTACCAGTTTCCCAGAGAATCTTATGAGTACAAGCCTGTGAATGTGGATCTACATTAAGACAATAATTGGTAAGGTATATGCCAGGAATCAATCCCACTATCCCTATAATTAAGATAGAAAGAGAAATTCTAAGACTTCTTTTTACATATCTTTCTCTTTCTGCAATTCTCTCTATTTCTGTAAAGTCCTTTCCCTTTTCCATTTTTACACCAACTATTCTAACATTAATCTTACTCATTTGCTTATAATAAACTTTATCCAAAATTATAACACTTTTAAAAAAGTATATCAAAAAATAAATTTGAAGATTCTTTTTTTTTTCAAAATAATCACAAAAAATCACTAGTAATCATTAACTTCCTATTTTCTATTCATCTTCAAGCATTTTTTCTAAAACTTCTACGAAAAATCTTGCATACTCTTGTAATTTTTCCCTTCCTTTTTCTGTTAAATAAATAATTGTTATTAGTTTAGTATCATGAAATGCTTTATGAACTTCAACTAAACCATTATTTTCTAATTTGTTCAAATGTGCAGATAAATTTCCTGGTGTAAAATCAAGTGCTTCTTGTATTGCGCCAAAGGTTGCTTTTAGTCTGGGTAGCAAAAACATCATTATTGCCAATCTTGATGGAGAGTGTATAATCTCATCTATACCTATTATCTCCTCTAAAGGTGATCCACTCCCTCCCTCTTCTGAATTTGTGTTTTTGCCATCCATTGTTGCTTTCTACCATCCTATTCAGTAAAATTGTCCAAAGATGCTATTTTGTTTCTTGAAATAATTTGCATAAGCAAGAAAGCTCCATAAGCAAATACAATTCCTGTTAAACAACCAAAAACAAGTCCTTGATATAATTCGAAATATTCTCCAACAACAAAGAATCCTACTAGATTTATGATTGTTGTCAGTAGAAAAGAAATTGGTGTCAAGTAATAATTAATTTTAGCTGCAAAGGATGGTGCTTTTCTCTTTGCAAGGTAGTTATCAATCAATAATAAGCTCCCTATCATACCTGCAATTACAGGGAATGTTAGATGATTTAAATCAGTAGAACCAAAAACAAAAACTAAAGCAATTGCAATAGTTATCCAGAAATATTGTGTTTTCTGATAAAATGATATTTCTTGTTTCTTAGTTGTTATGAAGATGTTTCTTCTTTGAAAATTAGATAATAATAATGCAATAGCGATTATCAAAATCCATAGTAGAGTTGTAATCCAACCAATGATATCGTATGTAAAATGAAGTATAACAAAATCTAAGATCCCTCCTGCAATAAGTAACAATCCCCATGTTAATCTCTCAACAGCCCATATCTTGATGTTACTCAATCTCTCAAAGTTTTTAATACGTTGCATGAAATTTAACAGTTCTTTCATTTCATTTTTTGATATTTCACTGTTCATGTAGAAAAATTCGCAAGGAGATATATAAATACATAAACTAATTTGCGTTGTAGAGTTAAATGGATTTCTTGTTTCCATGAAATATTTATGAACAAGTGAATTATGCAAAACAGTAGAATTAGAAAACTAGGTATTTCCATTGCTTAAAGAAGAACGATTTGCTGCTTATTCACATCTCATAGGAACGCTTGCTGCATTAGCGGGTTCTATTTTACTTCTTTTTTTAACAATTAGGGAAAGATCTAATGTTGTAGTTGCTGTCATTTATGGTTTCTCGATAACTTTCCTTTTTATTGCAAGTACACTCTATCATGCTTTGAAGAAGAAAGAAAATGAGTATTCCTTTTGGAGAATACTTGATCATATTGCAATATTCTTTATGATAGCTGGAACCTACACTCCATTAGTCTATATTTATTTAACAGGAGCTTGGCGTTGGGGCATAATAGCCGCTCAATGGGCACTAGTTGTACTAGGTATAATTTTCAAACCTTTTATTTTGAAAGTACCTAGATGGGTAGAAACAGTAATCTATCTTTTAATGGGTTGGATGGCGATATTACCAATTAGAGAATTTATTACGTTGATGCCTGTAGTAGTTCTTATTCTAATATTCGTTGGTGGATTAGCTTTTACAATTGGAGCTATTTTACATATAATAGGCAAAGAAATCATTCCTGGAGTTCTTAGTTTTCATGATATTTTTCATATATTAATTATCGTAGGAGGTTCTACCCACTTCGCAGCAGTTTACATTGCAATAACATCTTCTTTCTAATTTTGAAGAAAATTCAGAAAATGTTTATTATAGTTTGAGAGAAGAGAAATAGGATACAAATGGAAGTCAAAAGATGTTGGGGAGGGAAGGAAGAATTGGCTAGAGAATATCATGATAAAGAATGGGGTGTTCCTGTTCATGATGACAGGATTCTTTTTGAGTTTTTGATACTAGAAGGAGCTCAAGCTGGTTTAACTTGGATGACTATTCTAAAGAGAAGAGAGGGTTATAGGAAAGCATTTGATAACTTTGATTTTAACAAAATAGCAAAGTATGAGCAGAAACATGTTGATATATTAATCAAAGATGAAGGAATAATCAGAAATAAACTAAAAATAGAATCCACAATTCTTAATGCAAAAATATTCTTAGAGATAAGGAAAGAATTTGGTTCTTTTGATAAATATATTTGGGCTTTTGTAGACAATAAACCAATAAATAACAATCCTAAAACCTGGAAGGAAGTTCCTGCAAAAACAGAGATATCAGATAAAATTTCTAAAGATTTGAAGAAAAGAGGTATGAAGTTTGTAGGAAGCACAATTATGTATGCTTTTATGCAAGCAGTTGGAATGGTGAATGATCACCTAACTTTCTGTTTTAGACACAAAGAAATTTCATCGATGTCTTAATTATTTCTCTGTCATCTAACTTATAGGTAACAATGTTGCTAATGTCCAAGCAAAAAGCAAAGCATTCAGTAATGCACCTGTTTCTACTGATGATGTTTTTTCAAAAAACCAAATAGAAATTACAGTGAATATTAGAAATAGTGGTAATAACATTATTATGAATTGCATACTAAAACCAATGAAACCTGTTAAAATCTTGAAATCAAATATAATCAAAGGAATGTATTGAATTAATAAAACAAGAACAAAAGGTAACAATTTCATTCCAATGACTTTGATTGACGCTAATAACTTGTTTTTCGTATCTTCCTTTTTCTTTTTTGAACTATAGATGCTTGTTACAACAAATCCATCTACAGTAAAGTATGCAAACACAAAGGGAACAAGTATTAGAAACATTAACATTCTCAACCAATTGAAATTACTAAATAAGGGTACAATTAATTTCATACTAATTCCAGGAATCATTTCCACAATTAAATCGATAATAACCAATAACAAAAAAAGATCAACTGCAAGAATTAATCCTCTCCAATAAATGAAATTTCTTCCAATTCCTTTAATAATCTCCTTAAAAGACTTATCTGGGTGGTTTTTCTTTCCATTATAATAAATAAATATTACTCCGACAATAGCTAAAGATAGAACCCAAACAATAGCGGTAGTACCTAAAGATAATGGAATTAATACTGATCCCATTCCAAATAATAAAATTGGAGGAACGAAAAGTGCTAGATGTAGTACTCCCCAAATCAGTCCCATTTTCCAGTAGCTGAATTTTATTTCCACTTTTTCTTCATATACAGCTATCTTTCTGAAAAATGAAAAATCAAAAGCTATTTCAGAAACAAGAAAAGCAATCCCAATAAAACCAAAGAAACCAATAGCTATAAATAAATCACGGAAAGGAAAGTAAAAACCTTTTTTTGCATTTCCAGAACCTAAAGCTTCAATCATCCAATTTACAGATTCTCTTACTAACCTTCTGTTAGTTGGTTCGAAAAGATGATTAGCTTTGGGAATTATGAGTTTCCGTGCTGTAAGTTCTGAAAAATTACCATACAATATATTTTCTTGAACTAATTCTGTTGTTCCAAATACAGGTTTAAGTTCTTCCCTAACTTCTTCAATTTCAAATAATTCATCATATTTACCTATTGCAATTAGAAGATTACTTGGTGAAATAGCGTTTAAATCACCATATACGGAAGTATTCGCTCCCAAAGATATACCTCCAATGAAGATATGTGCTTTAATATTCCCATTAGTTAAGGAAGCTGCTCTTATAGCTCCGACTCCCATGGAATGGCCTACAAGTCCTATATTACTTAAGTTAACATATGACAATGATTCTAGAAATCTAATTGTTCCTGTAACACCAAGAGAAGGATCTCTATCATAATCTAATTTCCTTTTTGAATTACCATGCCCTAGTGCATCTATAGTAATTGCAACTATACCACTTCTAGCAAGTTCTAAAGCTAATCCACTCATGGTTTCCTTCGCATTCATTATTCCATGAACCAGAATTACCACGGGTAAATTACTTGATAATTCGAAATTTACAGGATTGTATAAGTACCCACTTGATCCTTCTGTACCAGCTAAAGAGATTATAGTGAAAGATTGAACATTAATTTTTGTAAATTCAGTGTTGAATAGTTGTGAAAATAGAATTATCGAACTGAAAACCACTAGATAGACCAATAGGAAAATTAGTTTCTTGTAGAATCTTTTCATCATTGCGATAATAAAACGGTTATAATTAAAATTTATTCTCCCTCTTTTTTATGTTAATACTCATTCTAATGTTTCTTTGAGTTGGTCATAAATTGTTTTAACTCTTTCATAGAAACCTTTAGTGTGGTATGTATTACTCAATCCAAGTTTATGTTTATCATAATGGTGCCCCCATTCATGAATTAGAGTTCTAAGAAATGTTTTTGGAGCTACATATTTCTGATTTTTAGCAGTGCGACTGTAAACCGATGTTGAATACTTTTTCTCTTTTTTTCCATTTGTTCTATATTCACCATAATACTGACCACCACTTCTTGTCATCCTTCTCTTCCCTCCTGTATAAACTTTTAAGGGCGGAAGATTGTAAATCAGATTTAATTCGGCTATTGCTTCATTTGAGATTTCATTAATAGCTTCTTCATTACCTTCCTTCAAAGCTTCTCCAAGTAATCTAATAGCAACATGAAGTGATCTTAATTTTTCACGTGTGAGAGAAACGATATTGGTTACCAATGATTTTTGATAATCTTTTTTTTGAGAAGTAGTCCAATTCCTTTTATTAGTACTGCTTTTCTGTTTTGATGGGCTAGGAGGTTTCATTTTTGGTGTTACTAAGGGATAAGGAACACGAAAAATGTGGGTTTTTGTTTCCACTGTAACTGTTTTCCTATTTAGTCTTTTAACTGTACCAACTACTTCTTTTCCCTTGTATTGAAATCTAACCTTCTTTATATCAGACATTGTTCATTCTCTTAAAATTCTATTACTTTATTCTCTTTTAAGTTCTGTAATTCCCATGTATTAACAATCATAAATTCGTATCTAAATTTCGAATAAATTCCTCTAATTCTGGGATTTTAATCCCTGTTATTTCTTCTAACAATTCATATATTCTTTTCATATGAAAAGCTGTTTCCTTAATTTGTTGAATTACCTCTTCTCGCATTCCAGATTCTTTAGCTCCAAACTTAAATACTTTCATGATATCTGAAAATCTTCTAAATATTGCCACTATCTCAAAATATTCTATATTTTTTACTTCTGACCCTTGTTCTTTCTCATAGAATTCCAATATTTTGTTACGAATCTCTTTATTTGTATATGCATATGTTAATAATAAACTCCAGCCAAGATCTTCGCGATAATCACCAATAGTACAACTTGGCCAATCTATAACAAAAGCATCTCCTTCTTCTGTGAAAATAATATTATGTGGATGAAAATCTCTGTGTAGAATAGAAATTTTTTTCGAATAAGCAACATTCTTTCTTTCTATAAGCCAATCTAGAATAGGTTGCAACTCATGAATTTCAGATTGATTTATTATTTTTTGATAATTTAATATTTTTCTATCAATAAAGTAATATGGATTGATTGCTCCCACATCATTGATATCCAAAGGTAGTGCTTGCCATTCAATATTATGAAGTTTTACAAACAAAGTACAGAATAGTTTTACAATACTCAATATTGTCTCTTGATCATTATCCTCCACAGCTGCAAAAAATAGCCTTCCCATATCTTCTCCTTGGATTCTATCCATTATTATGAATGGTTTTCCTAGTACTTCTTCATTAAGCTCAAGAATATGTGTTTTAGGAACTGGATAATCCACATTAAATAAAGAAGTAAGGACTTTATACTCCCATTCAGTTTTTCCTTTTTGATCAATTCCTGGATACATTCTTAGAATTAATTGCTCTTCAAATTTCTTACTCTCTTTTTCATAGTCAAATTTGAAGGAAAAAAGCTCTGTCTCCCAACCTTTAGCAAGTGATTGTAAATCAGATACTTTTGCATGTTCATACTTTGGATAGATTTTCCTAAGATATTCTTCCAGTTTTTCACTAATTCGTAATACTGATAAGGTCATTTTATTCTAGTTCCTTGATACTACTTTAAATACTAAAAAAATACAAAAAGTTTGTGGATAAAATGAAGGTTGTAATATCAAAAAAAGATGATACTTGGTTAGGTATTTTATTAAATGAAGGAAAACTCTACTATACCTCTTCTTCATTCAAAACTAAAGGAGATGCTGTTTCCTATCTATCAAAAGTAGCTAAAGAAGAGATTGAAGTAGAAGAAACTGACCATCCCATTATTGAGGCTATGAATGGAATAAACAAAGGCACCTCCTTTGATTTGCCAGAAATAGAATTTGATTTTAGTGGATTCACCAAAAAAGAAATTGCTGTTCTTAAAGAATTACTTAAAGTACCAGCAGGTGAAGTTGTCTCTTATGGTGAATTAGCTAAAAGAGTTGGCATATCTGGAGGAGCAAGATTTGTAGGTAACGTAATGATGAAGAATAGATTTGGTCCTATAGTACCTTGTCATCGTGTGATACTTTCAAGTGGGAGATTAGGTAAGTTTGCTGGTAGAGCAAACCATCCTAGAAAGAAACAATTACTGACCCAAGAAAAAGCACAGTTCAGGGATTAGTTCTATTCCTTTTTTTCCTCTCTTATTTCTTCTATTCTCTTAAGAATTTTCTTAACAATTTCTTGAAAAATTGTTTTTATATTTTCATCAATTAATACAGCAGGTTTTCCAACATCGCCTGCTTCACAAATAGCTGGATTAAGGGGAATTGCGTTAAGAAAGTCTAGAGATAATTGTTTCGCAATATTTTTTCCTCCATCCTTCATGAAAATATTCGTTACTTCTCCACATTTTGGACATGCAAAACCTGACATATTTTCTATAATACCAATTATTGGAGTTTTTGTTACCTTAGCAAAATTAATAGATTTACTAACATCAAGAAGTGAAACTTGCTGAGGTGTGGTAACTATGACCATTCCATCTATATCCTTTATCGTTTGAACAATTGACAAAGGTTCATCGCTACTTCCAGGGGGAAGATCTACTATTAGATAGTCAAGGTCTCCCCATGCAACATCACTAATGAGCTGTTGTAATGCTTTAATCTTTATAGGACCTCTCCAGATAATTGCACTACTCTTATCTTCTAAAAGAAATTCCATAGAAATGATTTTCACATTTTCAGCTTCAATTGGTATGATTTTATTATTTTCAGCTACAATTTGCTCAAATTCAACGCCAAACATTAAAGGAATGTTTGGTCCAGTAATATCCGCATCAAGAACACCTACCTTGTATCCTTCAT